>NZ_JSYF01000259.1:0-6429 GCF_054824225.1 Pontibacter sp. HJ8 | reverse complement strand
ACCTTGCTGGAGCGCATGCAGCTGGTCGAGTTCGCTACCCTGATCGGGGTAGGAGGGGCATCCATCGGGCTGCAGCAACCCAATATGTGCAACGGTGCCAACCTGGCCTATACCCGAAATGTGTTTGAAGAGGTAGGGGGCTTTGCCGGAAACGAAGGGATTGCCAGCGGAGACGATGAATTTCTGCTGCATAAAGTAAGTCAGCTATACCCGGACCGGATCGCCTTTCTGAAGCACGAACAAGCCCTTGTCTACACGGAAGCCCGCCAGACGATCCGCAGTTTTGTGGCGCAGCGGGTGCGCTGGGCCAGTAAGTGGAAAGCCTACCAGCTGTGGCATGTGAAAGGGGTGGCGCTCGTTGTTTTCGCCGTTAACCTGCTCTTGTTTCTGGGTATACCTGCCGTGGTACTGGGGAAAATGGGATGGGGAATACTAATCGCGGGCTATGCTACCAAGTTTGCAATAGATTTCTTATTTTTAGAGCGTATACTGGCTTTTATGAAACGGCAGCGCTACATCCGGTATATGCTCCCTTTGCAGCTTGTGTACATTCCTTATATACTTTATACTGCTGTTGGCGGCCTTTTTGGGCGTTATAAGTGGAAAGGCAGAACTATCCGCAACCATGACTGAAAACGAATTTGCTATTCTGGACGAACTATACTTTGTTACGTCCTACCCTGAACTGAAAAGCTCCCTCTCGCTGACGGATGCAGAGCTCTGTGAGGCGCTACGTCACCTGATCGCACAAGGCTACATCCGCATACTCTACCCCGACCAGGACACCGAGTACGACTACGACGAGAAGGCCTTTGGGCACCACTGTCACGACTATTTCTACCTGGCCACAAAAGCCGGGCTCGTCGTGCACAATTCCATCTGATAACGATTGAAAATCAGAAGGTAAGCCTCCAGCAGGTATCAGGTTTTTACGCTGCACTTTGTCGGGGTTTTACACGGTCTGGTGGCATGAAGTTCATTGGCGAAGCCACCTCTTTTCACTGCTATGCATCTGAAGATACTCCGGATACTGCGTAATAGTGGCAAACAGCTACGTTGAATACCTGTTTTGGGAAGGTTTCCTGTTGTTTGGCGGTATTGCATTTGATTTTTTGTAAATTTACCCGACGCATACCTGGTTGTTATCAAGCTGGCACTATGCCTGCCCGGATGACAGCTGCAGACTATGTCCTTAAAGCTTGATTCCGCATGCCCGATATACTAGTACCAAACGTACAGCAGGAGCTGAACCTCAAAAAACTGGAGCTATCCGCTCTGTTGGAGATAACGCAGGCCATCAATGACAACCTGCCGGAAGACGCCCTCTACAAAATATACCGCTTCACCCTGCTGGCCCAACTGCAGATCAGCCGTCTGGCTTTGTTCGTACACGACGAAAAGTGGGAGACGAAGGTGAGTTTTGGTACGGAACAGGATTTTATGAAGCAAAGCCTGCCGGATGCCATACTGGAGCTGAAGGAAATCACCCGCACCTCCAAACTGAGTGTCGACAAAAAGTGGCGGGCCTTCGAGATCGTGATCCCGATCCTGCACAATGGCAAAGTACTCGCCTTTGTCATGATCGGTAAAATACAGCCCTACTATACCAATATCGAAGCCCTGAATTTTGTGCAGACGGTCAGTAACATCATGCTGGTAGCCATCGAAAACCACAAAATGGCCCGCATGCGACTGGCGCAGGAGTCTATCAGGCGGGAGATAGAGATCGCTCGGGAAGTGCAGTCCATGTTGTTTCCCAAGCAACTGCCCAACGACAAGGACGTGGCCATCCATGCCAGTTATATTCCGCATTCTTCTATCGGGGGCGACTACTACGACTTTATCGAAATAGACAAAGACCAGTTCCTGTTCTGCGTGGCCGATGTGTCCGGCAAAGGGGTGCCGGCGTCGTTGCTGATGTCCAATTTCCAGGCTGGCCTGCGCACCATCCTGCGGCAGACCTCCGACCTGAATACGGTCGTTTCGGAGCTCAATCACCTGATCTACCGCAATGCGATCGCCGAGAAGTTCATCACTACGTTTCTGGCCATCTACAACCGCCAGACGCGCGAACTGAGTTATGTCAATGCGGGCCACAACGCGCCGGTACTGCTCTATGAAAACAACACGCATGACCTGCTCAACGACGGGTGCACGATGCTGGGGGTGTTTGACGTGCTGCCTTTTATGAATGTGGGCAGAATCAATGTGCCGGAGAGCTCGGTGCTTCTCTGCTATACCGATGGCCTGACAGAAGTTTTCGACGAAGACGAAGCCGAGTTCGGCATTGAAGGCACGATCGAGTTTCTGCAGAGGCACCGCTTCCTGAGCTCCAAGATGCTGCACCTGCAACTGCTCAGCGCCATCAACCTCTTCAACGAGGAGGCTTCCTTCAACGATGATATCACCTTGCTTTCCTGCAGGTTTAAATAAGTTGAATTGTTGGATTGTTAAATTGTTAAGTATGGAGAATTGCAAACACCACCAGTTCTAGCGAATCGGTAAGGTGGAATCAACAGGAGAGCAAGATTTTAATTTACAGGAAATAGTCATAAAAGGGAGTATACTCATACGAACCGCCTTCCTGCTACGTAAACGCAAAATTTTTGGCATGATCCAATAGCTTTCCTGATACCACACGCACCGGTCAACAATTTAACCATTTAACCAATCAACAATTAAATTGCTACGCCTCTACAAAACGCCTTCGCTGCTTAGGACGCTGATGCCGGGCTATACCTGGCGGAAAGAGGGGCAGCACAAAAAGCTATACCTTACGTTTGATGACGGGCCTATCCCGGAAGTGACGCCCTGGGTACTCGAGCAACTAAGCAGGTTTGACGCGAAGGCTACTTTCTTTGCCGTAGGCGATAACCTGGCCAGGCACCGGGATGTGGCGGAGCAGGTGATGCAACAGGGGCACCGGCTGGCCAACCATACCTACCACCACCTCAAAGGCTGGAACACACCGCTCGAACGCTACCTGCACAATGTGCAATTGTGCCAGCAGGAACTGGAGCGACTAGAGCCATTGCAGCAGCAAAAAAAGCTTTTCCGCCCGCCTTATGGGCGCATTACGGCGAAGCAGGCAGCCGCTTTGCGAAGCGACTATGAACTCATCATGTGGGATGTGCTCACCAATGACTACGACAACAGCCTTACGCCTGAGAGGTGCCTGCAGCAGACGCTGAAATGCACCCAAAGCGGCAGCATCCTCGTATTCCACGACAGCCTGAAAGCGAAGCGAAACATGATGTACGCCCTCCCCCGGTTTTTAGATCACTTCACGGCACAGGGCTATACCTTTGAGGTCTTATGATGGTCTCGGTAGCCTATTTTATCCTCTACTTTCTTCTCTTCCTGGGGCTACTGACCCTTCTGCTCTTCAACCGCAAACGCTATACCTTAACACCTGCCGACCTTCCCCGCGTCAGCATACTGATCGCTGCCCGTAACGAAGAACAGCATATACTTAACTGCCTGCGCGCCATTGGGCAACTGGACTATCCCCCGCACAATCTGGAAATACTGATCGGAGATGATGGCTCCACAGACAATACGCGTGCACTGGTAGAAGAATTTATAAAGGACAAGCCGCAGTATACCTGCATCACCATAACCGGTACGATCGGGCAGGCGAGAGGGAAGGCGAATGTGCTGGCGCAACTGGCACAACGGGCTACTGCAGACATTTTCCTGTATACCGATGCCGATATTGTGGTGCCGGCTACCTGGGTGAAGGCCATGCTGTCAGAGCTCAAGGAAGGTATAGGAGTAGTAACAGGCATCACCACGGCCACAGGAAGCAGCTTGTTTGACAGGCTGCAAAGCATGGACTGGCTCTACTCTCTCGGATTGATGCAGGTGGTCAGCGACCTCAACCTGCCGGTCACGACCATGGGCAATAACATGCTGGTAACCCGGAAGGCATATGAGGCTGCGGGAGGCTACGAAAATATTAAGTTCTCCATCACAGAGGACATTGCCCTATTTAACCAGGTGCTCAGGCGCGGCTTCGGTTTCCGCAACATCTACGATCGCAATGTACTGGCCTTGTCCGCACCTGCTGCCAGTTTTGGCGAGCTGCTGCAGCAGCGCAAACGCTGGATGCGCGGCTCCACCCACTTGCCCGCCTACATGTTTGCCATCTTTGTGCTGCACTCAGCCTATTACCCGGTGCTGCTGCCTTTCTTTTTCCAGGCTTCGGTAGGTATAGCCGGCGCAATTTTTGTAGCCAAGCTGCTGTTGCAAAGCCTCTTCCTGCACATCTGCCTCAGGCGCCTTCGCCTTCGCGCGGCCTGGTGGTACTACCTGCTCTTTGAGCTATACCTGGTATTTTCCTCCATCTTACTCATCCTCTACTTTTTTATCCCCACAAAGATAAATTGGAAGGGGAGGAAGTATTAGAAGTTGAGGAGTTAGAGAGTTTGGGAGTTAAAGAGTTAGAATGTTGGGGAGTTAGAAAGTTAGAGAGGTATAATAGTTCGCGGTTTCCCGTGTTGTGGTCCGTATGATAGAATCATGGATTCAATTCCTAATTTTTAATTGACAGTCCTCTCTCAGCTTGCACGCATGGGCTATACTTTGGACCTTTGTTCCTTTATGAATTTGAACGAAAAATTTCGAATATGAAATTAGTTGATTCGCACGCACATATATATTCAGAGAAGTTCTCACAGGACCGGGAAGAGGCGCTGGCACGGGCCTGGGCAGCAGGGGTAGAGAAGATCTATATGCCCAACATCGACCATACGTCCATCGATGTAATGTTGGAAACGGAAGGGAAACACCCGCAGCAATGCATTGCCATGATGGGCCTGCACCCCACCTCTGTAGACAAGGATTTTGAGAAAGAGTTATACTTGGTAGAGGAGTGGCTGAACAAGCGTGCTTTTGCGGCAGTCGGCGAATGCGGCATTGATCTGTACTGGGACAAAACCTTTATGCCCCAGCAACAGGAGGCCCTAAAGGTGCAGGTGGCACTGGCCAAAAAGCACAAGCTGCCGATCGTGTTGCACACACGAGACTCTTTTGACGAAACCTACGAGATCATAGCCCAGGCACAGGACGGTACCCTGCGGGGAATCTTCCATTGCTTTTCGGGCACGGCCGAGCAGGCAGCGAAGGTCAAGGAGCTGAACTTCCTGATGGGAATTGGTGGGGTGGCCACGTTCAAGAATGGCGGTCTGGACCAGGTATTGCCGCATGTGCAGTTGGAGGACCTGGTGCTGGAAACAGACTGCCCATACCTGGCACCCGTGCCGCACCGGGGCAAACGCAACGAACCGGTATACCTGCCGCTGGTCGCCCGGCGCGTAGCCGAGCTCATGCATAAATCAGAAGAAGAAGTGGCTGAAAAGACAACTCAGAATGCAGTATCACTCTTTAAACTATAGTTATGCAGGTTGTTAAAGTAAACATCGATACGCCAGTACCTGCCAACCCGGAAGCATCTATCCTGATCATCTATACCGGTGGCACGGTAGGTATGATGTTCGACGAAGAGAAGCAGCATCTGATGCCCTTCAACTTCAGCCAGATACTGGAAAAGGTGCCCGAACTGAAACAGCTCAACTACCTGCTCACGGTAGTGAGCCTGGAGCCTGCCATTGACTCTTCCAATGTGTCGGTAGCGGATTGGCTGCTGCTGGCCCGCCTGATCGAAGAGCAGTACTATGACTACGACGGCTTTGTGGTGCTGCACGGCACCGATACCATGGCCTACAGCGCTTCAGCCCTGAGTTTCCTGCTGGAGAACCTGCAGAAGCCGGTGATCTTTACCGGCGCCCAGGTACCCATCGGCTTGATCCGTACGGATGCCCGCGAGAACCTGATCACGGCACTGCAGATAGCGGCTACCAAAGTGAACGGCCAGAGCATGGTGCCGGAAGTATGCGTCTACTTCCATAGCCTTCTTTTGCGGGGTAACAGGGCAAAAAAAGTAGAGAGCAGCCACTTTGATGCCTTCAAATCGGAAAACTATCCGCCACTGGCCGAAGCAGGTATAGCGATCGACTACCATGCGGGTACCATTCTGCCGCACTCATCCGAAACCTTCCGGGCGCATCACCACCTCGAAGAGCATGTCGCTATCCTCAAACTCTTCCCCGGCATTACACCGCAGGTAGTGCGAAGTATCCTGCAGGCGCCGGGGCTGAAAGGCGTGGTGCTGGAAACTTACGGTTCGGGCAATGCGCCAACCGTGCCTTGGTTCCTGGAGCTGTTGCAGGAAGCGCTGGCAAATGAGATTTACATCCTGAATGTATCGCAGTGTGACGAAGGCCGTGTAGACCAGGGGCGCTATGAAACAAGCAAATACCTGCTGAACATGGGGGTAATCGGAGGGGATGACATCACGACGGAGGCTGCCATTACCAAACTTATGTTTGTACTCGGGCTCGGCCTGACGGCACAGCAGACCAAAGATAT
>NZ_JSYF01000029.1:0-10831 GCF_054824225.1 Pontibacter sp. HJ8 | reverse complement strand
ATTCGGACAGGTCGCGACCTGTCCCTACAGAGGGATGGTAGGCAGCTTGATATTTTGGAAAAGTATAGCCACCACTTGCGCTGGCGCTAAACTTGAGATAATGGAGCAGTCAGATCTTTTATTTCTATCTGAAGTTCCTGCGCAAAGGGCTCTAATTTGAGCAAAGCAATTTCTTTTTTGATCTCCTTAGATAATAAAATTTTTGTTTCGTCCTCTAACCAGAGGTAACCATCAAAGGAAGTGGAAACGGTCTGCCTCCAGGAGTGTCTTGAAGGCTGATGGATGGTTCTGTTCTTCTTCAGAAAGATACATTTTGCTCCTGGATAAGGCTCCTTCTCCCCGATTGTATACCCTAATACATTTACTCCGACGCTATAGGTACCTTTCTCCAAGTCGATTTCAAGGCACTTAAAGTATAGAAACGGGAAGATGCCTGCGATTATGAGTGTTGCCCCAGCAAATGGCTGTGTAGTGCATAGAGCAAGCCCTCCGATCGCGATAATGATCGCACATATTCTCACTCCTAAGCCCAAAGGCTCCGTTAATCGGTATCGAAGTAAAGTTGTTTTCATAATCACCATCTAAAAGAGTCAAGTATTATATTCTAAAAGTACAAACAATAAAAGTAATAATAACTTGTATGTTTTTTCAAAATCTAAAACTTCCACCGCAACCTTCTCCCCCTCCATCCTGTTCTGATAAAACATTATCTTGTAGTATCTTTGTAAAGAAGAAACAGCAGAACGCGACTTATCCAAAAGTCCTGTGTTCTGCATTTGTTGTTTTGTGATAGCACTGAATGAAAGTAACTGATTTTTTAGAGCTTTACCGCCTCGACAGCGTGGTGCAAACCATCGCCGAGCGCCTCAAAGCGGATAAACCCTACCGCCTGCAGCTCAAGGGCATGGCAGGCAGCCACGACGCCGTGTTGGCTTCGGCCGTCTATACCTTGAATTCGCAGCATCAACTCTTCGTGCTGCACGACAAGGAGGAGGCGGCCTATTTCTATACCGACCTCAAAAACCTGCTCGGCGACGAGAAGGAGGTCATGCTGTTCCCGACTTCGTACAAGCGGCCCTACAGCTTCGACGATACCGAGAATGCCAACATCCTCATGCGGGCCGAGGTGCTCAACCGCCTCAACACCAAATCCGACAAGGGGGAGCTCATAGTCTCATACCCTGAAGCCCTGACGGAGAAAGTGATCAACAAAAAATCGCTGGTGGAGAACACGCTGGGCGCCAAAGTAGGCGAAAAGCTGGATACCACCTTTCTGAGCGAAATGCTGGCCGAGTATGGCTTCGAGCGGACAGAGTTTGTGTATGAGGCAGGTCAGTATGCCGTACGCGGGGGTATCGTGGATGTGTTTTCTTACGCTAACGACCTGCCCTACCGCATCGAGCTCTTCGGCGACGAAATAGAAAGCATACGCACCTTCGACCCCGACACGCAGCTGTCCGTGGAGACAAAGAAATCGATTTCCATCATACCCAACGTACAGACCAAACTGCTGCAGGAAACCCGAGAGGCTTTCCTCGACTTTCTGCCCGGCAACACCACCCTCTGGTTCAAGGATGTGCGGCAGACGCTGGATGTGATCGATGAATATTTCGACAAGGCCTCGCATGCTTTTGAAAAGCTGATGGCCGGCAGCGGCGGCACCCAGATCGTGTCGGACCCGGAGCAGCTCTTCCAGACGCAGAAGCAGTTTAAAAAGCTGCTCGACAGGTATACCGTGGTGGAATTTGGCAAGCGCTTCCATTTCCGGGAGGCCGAGGTGCTGCAGCTGCAGTCCAAGCCCCAGCCGTCGTTCAACAAGGACTTCAACCGGCTGGTAAAGGACCTGCACGAGCAGCAGAGCAAAGGCTTTGTCAACATCATCGCCACTGATTCGCCCCGCCAGATCAACCGCCTGACCACCATCTTCGATGAGTTGGACCACGACATGCGATTCCAGCACCTGGCTGTGTCGCTGCGTGAAGGGTTCATTGATGATCAACTCAAGATCACCTGCTATACCGATCACCAGCTCTTCGACCGTTTTTACCAGCACAAGGCTAAAGAAGGCCGCTCCAAATCCAAAGCGATGACGCTGAAGGAGCTGCGCACCCTGCAGCCCGGCGACTACATTACCCACACCGACTATGGCGTAGGCCGCTTTGCAGGACTAGAGAAGGTAGAGGTAGGTGGACGATTGCAGGAAGCCATCCGCCTGGTATACCGCGATGACGATCTGCTCTATGTTTCCATCCACTCGCTGCACAAGATAAGCAAATATAGCGGCAAGGAAGGCGGCCCGCCGACCATGAGCAAACTGGGCTCGCCGGAGTGGGAAAACAAAAAGAAAAAAGTAAAGAGCAAGGTAAAGGACATCGCTGCCGAGCTCATCCAACTATATGCCAAGCGCAAAGCCGCTCCCGGGTATGCCTACACGCGGGATGGCTTCCTGCAAGCCGAGCTGGAGTCGTCGTTCATCTACGAAGATACCCCGGACCAAGCCAAGTCGACGGAGGATGTGAAAGCTGACATGGAGCAGCCGCACCCGATGGACCGCCTCGTATGCGGCGATGTGGGCTTCGGCAAAACGGAAATAGCCATTCGCGCGGCCTTCAAAGCGGCCTGCGACGGCAAGCAGGTGGCCGTGCTGGTACCGACTACCGTACTGGCCATGCAGCACTTCAAAACCTTCCGCGACCGCCTCGAGCAGTTCCCGGTCACGGTAGACTACATCAACCGCTTCAAAACAGCCAAGGACATCAAGAACACCCTCAAGCGGGTTTCGGAAGGCAAAGTGGACATTCTCATCGGCACGCATCGCATCGTGAGCAAGGACGTGCAGTTCAAAGACCTGGGCTTGCTAGTGATAGATGAAGAGCAGAAGTTTGGCGTGAAGACGAAGGAGAAGCTCAAGGAGATGCGCATCAATGTAGATACCCTCACCCTGACGGCTACGCCTATACCGCGCACGCTGCACTTCTCGCTGATGGGTGCCCGCGACCTGAGCGTGATCGCTACGCCGCCGCCCAACCGCCAGCCTGTGCAAACGGAGCTGCATGTGTTTGATGAGATCCTGATTCGTGATGCGGTGATGGCCGAACTGAAACGGGGCGGACAGGTATTCTTTGTGCACAACCGCGTGAAGGATATCGATGAGATTGCCAACATGATTCTCAAACTGGTGCCGGATGCCCGCATCACGTTTGCGCATGGTCAGATGGACGGGGAACTGCTGGAGAAACGCATGATGAAATTTGTGGAAGGCGAATACGATGTGCTCGTGTCCACCAACATCATCGAATCCGGCCTCGACATCCCGAACGCCAACACCATCATCATCAACCGCGCGCACATGTTCGGCCTTTCGGACCTGCACCAGATGCGGGGCCGTGTGGGCCGCTCCAACAAAAAAGCGTACTGCTACCTGCTCACACCACCTGTAGCCGGCCTGCCAATCGATGCCCGCAAGCGCCTGAGCGTGCTCGAAGAGTTCTCCGACCTCGGCGAAGGCTTCAAGATTGCCATGCGCGACCTCGATATACGCGGGGCCGGCAACCTGCTGGGCGGCGAGCAAAGCGGCTTCATCAGTGACCTTGGCTTTGAGATGTACCACCAGGTACTCGACGATGCGATCAAGGAACTGAAGGAAACCGAGTTCCGGGACCTGTTCCTGAAAGACAACCTGGCCGAGTTCATAGAGCCGGTGCGCGATTGTAACATCGAGACCGACATGGAGGTGCTCATACCGGACTGGTATGTGAGCAACATTTCGGAGCGCCTGAGTCTCTACAGCAAGCTCGACAGCACCAAAGACCTGCAGGACCTCGAGAAGCTCCGGGCAAGTATCGTGGATCGGTTCGGGCCGCTGCCGGAAGAAGTGCAGAAGCTGGTCGAAATCGTGAAGCTGCGCTGGCAGGCGCAGCAACTGGGCTTCGAAAAGCTCACCATCAAAAAAGAGGTGATGAAAGGCTACCTGCCCAGCGAAAACAACGATGCCTACTTCCAGTCTGAGACCTTCGGCAACATCCTCAAGTACGTGCAGCAGCATTCGCGCCGCTCCCGCCTGAAGGAAGCCAAGAACAAGCTCATCGTCATTGTAGAGGACATACAAGGTATAGCCGATGCGCGTGAGGTGTTCGAGGGATTTGGCGTGGCAGCGACCGCCTCTGCCTGAGCCTTCGCCCTCTGCGCACTCCCGTACAGGAAAATAACTGAAAAGACACCGCCTGCAACTATACGCTGGCCGGTGTCTTTTCAGTTATAATATAGAGCGCTCTGGATCCTAATACGGGCCTGCATACCTGCACAATCATACATTCCGGTGAAAACAATCAACCTGCCAGGCTTTGCGTGATTGATCAGCAAATATCAGGTATCCAGCACATTACAATTACACGAGCTATACCCGCAGCCATTTAACCTGATCTTTATGGCAATTTTCCGGCTTAATTTTAGTATTTTAGAAGCTATCCACCGCTACGAAAACAACACTTAGATATTTTCTTCTCCTGTGCAGAAAAATTTTACAACATCCGCCCCGGCATTTGGCTCTGTTTTTCGGGCACTCCCGGGCCTGTACCTACTACTGTCTCCCGAACTGAACATAGTAGACGCCACAGATGCCTACCTCCGGAACACGCTGGTTTCCCGCGAAAATCTGGAAGGCAGGTATATTTTCAGCATTTTCCCCAACAATCCGGCCACCCCGCTCCATAACTCTGAAGAACTGGGCCTTCAGTCGCTGAATCATGTCCTGAAATATAAACAAGAGCACACGGTGCCCACCTTTCGCTATGACATTCCCCTCCCCCCCGAACAGGGCGGCGGGTTTGAAGAGCGGTACTGGAGCTCAACCAATGTACCGGTACTGGATGAGCAAGGCCAGGTGCAGTACATCATACACGAAGCACGCGACATCACAGATAAGGTGCTCAATGAAGCCAGCTGGCAGCAAAGCCAGCTACGCCTCAACCTGCTCTCAAATGCCATGAAAGCAGTGGCCTGGGAATACGACATCCTGAACAACAAGATGACGTGGGGAGCAGGCCTGCAGGAGTTATTCGGCTATACGCCGGAAGAAATGGGCTCCGGCGGTGAATCCTGGGATGCCCGCGTACATCCCGACGATTTTAAGGCAGTACAGCAAAGTATAGAGGAAGCCATCCGGCAGCAGCAAACCACCTGGACCGGAGAGTACCGCTTCCGGAAAGCCGACGGTACGTACGCCTACATTCTGGACCAGGGCTACACGGTGTACGACAACCACGGCAAGCCGGTGCGCACCATCGGTTCTATCATTGACATCACACAAGGCAAGGATACGGAGAAAGCACTGAAGGAAAGCGATGCCAGGTTCCACCACCTGCTGGACGTACTCCCGCACATGGCGTGGACGGCGACTCCCCATGGTAAGATATTGTTTTTCAACGACAACTGGTATAGCTATACCGGCATGAAGCCCGGTCAGACAGAGGGCTGGATCAGTGTGATACATCCCGAAGACTCTGCTACTGTGCTCACCAGCTGGCATAATGCGATTGCCGGCGGCCAGGGTTTTGAAATAGAATACCGCATCCGTAACTACTTTGACGGCACCTATCGCTGGTTTCTGGAGCGGGGCGTACCCATGCACGATGCGCACGGTAACATCACCCTCTGGATGGGCACCTTTACAGACATAGAGGAACAAAAACAGAGCCTGGAGCAAAGCAACCGCGAAGACCAGCGCCTGGAAAACATGCTGCGCCTCTCACCAGTACACCTGTGTGTGTTCCAGGGGCCCGACCACACCTGCCGCTATATTACGCCCGGCGTGTACAAAATATTTGGCAACAGGAACTACATCGGCAAGCCGGCCCGCGAGCTTTGGCCGGAGCTGGAGCCGCTTGGTTTCCTTGACCTGCTGGAGGAGGTATACAGCAAGGGCAAAACCGTTCACATCAATGAGTTTAAAATCCAGATAGATGAGCCGATGGACAATACGCGCAAAGATGCCTACTTTAACTTCAAGTACCAGCCGATGCTTGACAGCGAAAATCAGATAGAGGGCATCATGGTTTCAGCGATAGAGGTGACCAATCTGGTAAAGGCAAGGCAGAGCGCCGAAGCCCTGGCGAAGAAGGCATCATGAGAAAGCAGGATATTTACCTTTACTTTAAACAAAAAAGGGTGTAATTTGTAAAAGGAGTTTTAAGCTAAAACTATGAAATCAGTAAAAACTATACTTCTGATCGACGACGATGACACCACCAATTACCTCAACCACCGCTTGCTGGCCCGCATGGAGGTTGCTGAAGACATTCGTGTTGTCACGAACGGTGAGGAAGCACTGGATTACCTGGTGAAGGCCTTCAGCGGTGCAGAAGGTCATCCCCGCCCGGATCTCATCTTTGTAGACATCAAAATGTCGGTCATGGACGGATTCGAATTTTTAGATGAATACCAAAAATTCGACGAAGAGAAGAAGTTGCGCACAGTCATGCTGATGCTGACCTCTTCGGCCAGCTTCTACGATCTGGAGCGGCTCAAGAATTATCCCGAAGTACGGAAGCATTATTCAAAGCCACTGGCAGAAGGTGATGTGCGGGAAATCATGGAAGAGTATTTTTAGGTTTCTTCCCTATCGCATAATTCTTGAAGAGGTGCCCGTCCCAGGAGCACCTCTTCTCTTTTACAGCTATTCTTTGCCAACTATAGCATTTGGAACCCGTAAAAAATAGCAACCGCTCTGTGCGGTTGCTAAGTAGAACGGATTAAAAGAGAATAGAATTATGGAAAACCGAGATGAAAACTACGGCAGCACTGGAGCTGATAACCAGCGTATAGGCCGGGAATTATATAAGAAAGACCAGCAACAACAACCAACCCGCTACGGTTACCGCGGACAGCCGGAGAAGAAATGGGACGAAGGCAACTTCTTCCATACCGGTCCCAGCCCGAGAGGCGCCCAGGACAGAGGGCACCAGCCGCGAAGCACGGATCATCCCAGAGGAGGAAGCAGTAATACGTCTTATCGGGTAGATGAAGGTGCCCGCTTAGGCGACCACTACGGCAGCCAGCCTGGCAGTGCATACCGCAACGAGAACCGCTACCTCAACCACGGTGACAGAACGTACGGCAGCCCGAGCCAGCAAAATTATCGCCAGCCCAGCCAGGGAGGTTCCCTGCCCGGCAACTACAACGAGCCCCCTACCTCGCAGGACAGCCTGTGGCGCGAGGGCCCCGGCACCCGCAGCCGTTACAAGGAAACAGACTTCCGGTATGGTAGCGGCTCCCACAACTGGTACCGTGAAGGTCGCTACTCCCCTGATGAGGCCCCTAAAAGCACCGACAACCGTGGCTTTTTTGAAAAGGTACGCAATACCTGGGACGACATCATGCATGCGGATGACACGGAGTATCAAAGCAAAAATCAGAGCAACAGGCGCGCAGAAAACCTGAGCAGCAGACAGCGTTACGGTTCCGAGCCCTACCAGGACAGGAACTTTGACCGGGGCTACGAAGGTGGGCCGCGTTGGGCCGATGAAACAGACAGCGGCAAGGATAATTACTTTGATGACACCGACCGAAGCCAACGTTACCGCAGATAACGCGTATAAATTTTTATTAGGTTACTTTGGTAGTAGATCAAATAAAAAGAAGCCCGCCCTGTACAGGACGGGCTTCTTTTTTGCTGCCTCCTATACTTCTCAGGAACATCCGCTAAACCCAGTTCGTAAACCCAAGTTCGGTGTACTGCCGGGCACCCGCCTGCCTATACTTGCGAGTAGAGGCAGCACAACCCTGCGCTATACCTGAAGCATATTTTTTTACCTTTAAAAGCAACAAGAGATGCATCACGAGGAAGAAGAAAGACATCATGAGCGGCATGAAAGGCCGCAGCACCGGCACGAGCGCCCCTGGCGCGAAGACTATGGGCATCAGCAAAACTTCAGAAGCCGCTGGGAAGAGCCCCAACCCTTTATGCATGACAGGGAAAGACGTGATTATGAGGAAAGCCGTATACAGCGACAGCAGCAGCACCCGGACAACAGGGAACACAGGCAACAGGACCAGACCCGGGAAGCGATAAGCAGGCATCAGCATGGCTTCTCAGATGATCACCGCAACCAGCACAGCCACGAGGAGCAACGCGAATGGCACAGCGAAGACAACAACTATCACCCCGACAACCAGCACGCACGCGACCGCTGGCAGCAATCCGAGCACCTGCCCCCGCTGCGGGAGCAGCGGCACCGGGGCCTGAGCCGCCGTGACAGAGACTGGGATGAGCGCGGATGGTAAAGCCAAAGCACATCCGGCAATGCCCCTGAAGCTTATAAACCAAACGGGCTTCAGGTGCATTGCCTTTAAAAGCGCCCCCTGAGGCCTACCCCGAAAGACACCAGCTCCGGTATACCTGGCACCAGGTTGACAGACAGATCACTTTGCTGCGTGAGCTGGTAGTTGTACTCAGACTCGCCTCCATACCAGTAGAATTTGTACTGTCACTTCTGGCTGCGGTTGAAGTAGCCATCGTCTTCATAGCCCTCTACCTGGTTCTAGTCGCGGCGATACACCAGCGTAGAGCCCAGGCCACCGTTCAGCGAATGCCTGCCTGTCCGGAAGATCTGCCTGCGTAACCCGATATGAGAGAATCCGGCCAGCAGCGAGGCGCAGTCAGCATACATCCCTGCTCTACCCGTACACTGATGACATCGCGCACTACAAAGCGGTCGTACCCGGCTATCCCGCCATAGTTGAACACCAGGTACCCTTTTGTATCCGGCCTGTTGCGGAATATATCTGGACACTGTGTCTCGCGCAGGTGCACCGACAGGCCAAAAAATTTCATTGTAAAAGCATTCTTATACCGCACAGCTTCCTGTGCCTTCCCGGAGAGAGGGAGCAGCAGAGCAGCCAGCAGCAGAAGGAGAAAGTGTATTTTGTGCTGCATATAAAGCGATTATACTTCTGTCAGCGCAATTGATTAAGCGCATGTTTGTACCTTTGTCCTTATCACGCAACAAGATGGAGCCACTCGAAAATTTACTGCAACAGGTTCGGGCCTGCCGTATCTGCGCGGAGCAGCTGCCGTTGGGGCCGCGGCCTGTGCTGCGTGCTGCGCCTTCGGCCCGGCTGCTGATTGTGGGGCAAGCGCCGGGCACCCGGGTGCATGCCAGCGGTATCCCCTGGGACGATCAGAGCGGCAAGCGGCTGCGGCAGTGGATGAACGTCTCGCCAGAGATCTTCTATGACGAGAGCAAAATCGCCATTGTACCGATGGGCTTCTGCTATCCTGGCAAAGGCAAGAGCGGTGACCTGCCTCCCCGCCCCGAATGCGTACAGCACTGGCACCGGCAGTTGCTACCTTTGCTGCCTGACATACAGCTGACACTGCTGGTGGGCAAGTATGCACAGGACTACTTTCTGGGAGCTTCTGCCAAACCGACCTTAACAGAAACAGTGACCGCCTGGGCAGACTACCTGCCGACGTACATGCCGCTCCCTCACCCTTCGCCGCGCAACCAGTTCTGGCTGAAACGGCATCCCTGGTTTGAGCAGGACGCGGTGCCTGTGCTGCAGCAGCTCGTGGCGGAGGTACTGCGATAAACTTCGCCTTGCTATATTCGTTGCAAGTACTATCTTCGTTTGTCCTAATTCACCCGGATATGATCAACTACCCAACCAGTAAGCTGCCTGACGTAGGCACCAGCATCTTTGCTGTGATGTCGGCGCTGGCTAATGAGCACCAGGCGATCAATTTATCGCAGGGCTTCCCTGATTTCAATTGTCCGGAAGAACTCATCACACTTGTCAACAAGTATATGCAGGAGGGCTACAACCAGTATGCCCCCATGCCGGGCATGCCGGCGCTGCGCCATAAGATCAGTGAGAAAACGGAGAAAGTATACGGCTACCGGCCCGATCCGGACCAGGAAGTAACCGTGACTTCGGGTGCGACAGAAGCGCTGTTCGCGGCCATTACGGCCGTGGTAAAACCCGGAGACGAGGTGGTGGTGCTGGAACCCTGCTACGATAGCTACGCGCCTGCCATCCGGCTGTCGGGTGGCGTGCCCGTGTATGTGCCGCTGGCTTTGCCGGACTTTCACATAGACTGGGATCTGCTGAAACGCAATATCTCTTCCCGCACCCGGCTCCTCATCCTCAACACGCCGCATAACCCGACAGGGGCCGTGATGTCACAGGAGGACATGCAGACGCTGGCCAACCTCACCGATGGCACAGACATCCTGATCATCAGTGACGAGGTATACGAGCACATGGTATTTGACGGGCAGCCGCATGTGAGCGCACTGCAGATCGAGTCGCTGCGACAGCGTTCGTTTGTGATTTCCTCTTTCGGCAAAACCTATCATACCACCGGCTGGAAGATCGGGTATGTGATTGCACCTCCGGCCCTGACAGCCGAGCTGCGTAAAATGCACCAGTTCATTACTTTCTGCACGGTCACCCCGCTGCAGCTGGCCCTCGCCGATTACCTGGACAGGGAAGAGCACTACCGCTCGCTGCCGGATTTTTACCAGGCCAAGCGGGACCTGTTCTGCGAATTGGTGCGACCATCGCGGTTTGAATTGATACCATCGGCAGGCACTTATTTTCAGCTGCTGAAATATGCCCCTATCTCCCAAGAACACGACCTTGACTTTGCCCGCCGCCTGACCAAAGAAATTGGGGTAGCATCCGTCCCGGTTTCCGCCTTTTACCACAACAAAACCGACCACCACTACCTCCGCTTCTGCTTTGCCAAAAGCGAAGACACCCTGCGGCAGGCCGCCGAAAGGCTGGTGAAGTTGTAAGGTGGGATTGTTGATTGTTGATTGTTGATTGTTGA
>NZ_JSYF01000003.1:0-16075 GCF_054824225.1 Pontibacter sp. HJ8 | reverse complement strand
TATTGATGAAGGCTTACTACCCGAATGGCGGTAGTAGCTTCGGCTTTTACGTGTTGTAGCTGCGGGCGGTAGTCAAATCCGGTATTTTTTGTGCAGTAATCGTTTCGAAAAAGGGCAAATAGGCCCAAACAAGGCGTTAAAGCAGGTATAGCAGCTGATAATTGTAGGTAGATCCGGTCAGCATACCTACCCTGAAGCTGGCTTTTTCCAGGGTAGACGCTTAGTCCAGTACTTCATCTATCGTATTCAGGAGGATGGTACAGGCTTCCTGTATCTGTTCTTCTGTGATGGTGAGGGGCGGGGCAATGCGCATGGAGTTGTCACAGAACAGGAACCAGTCGGTGAGCACACCATTGAGTATCGCACGGTCAATGACAGCTTTGAGGACCTCAAACGACTCAAATTCGGCCGCCATCATCAGCCCGCAGTTACGGATGCCTATGATACGCGGGTGCACGAGCAGTTGCCTGAACAGGTTTGCTTTTCGCTCCACACCCTCCAGCAGGTTCTCTTCCCGAATGGTCTGCAATGTCGCCAGTGATGCTGCGCAGGAGACAGGGTGCCCGCCAAACGTTGTCAGGTGGCCCAGTATCGGATCGTTCTTGAAGACAGCCATGATTTCCTGTGGGGCGATAAAAGCACCGATCGGCATACCGCCGCCCATGCCTTTGGCGCATAGCAGGATATCCGGCTCTATCCCGAATTGCTCGAAGGCCCAGAAAGTGCCGGTGCGCCCGAAGCCTGTTTGTATCTCATCCAAGATGAGCAAAGCGCCTACTTCCGTGCAGCGCTGCCGGAGCTGCTGCATGTAACTTTTATTCGGAATACGAACACCGGCTTCTCCCTGCACCGTTTCGAGTATGATAGCTGCCGTACGGTTAGTGATCTGTTCGAGGTCTTCCACAGCATTGTGTCGGATGATGCGCACATCCGGTAGCAGCGGCCGGAAAGCATTTTTGAAGCTCTCACTTCCGTTGACGGAAAGAGCTCCCTGTGTGGAGCCATGGTAGGCATTGCGGCAGGAGATCAGCTCGGTGCGGCCGGTATAGCGTTTGGCCAGTTTGAGCGCACCTTCCACGGCTTCGGTACCGGAATTGAGCAGGTATACGTTGTTGAGGCGTTCGGGCAGCGTGCTGCAGAGGGCGTGTGCCAGTTGTGCCTGCGGTCCCTGCACGAACTCCCCGTACACCATCAGGTGCATGTATTTGTCGAGCTGGTCGTGTATAGCGCGGAGCACCCGGGGATGCCGATGCCCTACGTTGCTGACCCCTATACCTGAGATCAGGTCGAGGTAGCGGTGGCCGTCGCTGCCATACATGTATAGGCCTTCAGCCTTTTCCACCTCGATCATAAGCGGAAAATCGGATGTCTGTGCCTGGTGCTTTAGAAATAATTGCCTCAATGATACCATAGGGCAAAGGTAGGCATTTGCGGAATAAAAAGGGAATTCCCGTCCGCAGGTCCGGTACACAGGTATAAAATCCCGGCTTCTGCCAATCCCGGTCAGGCAGGTAGCATGTCACAGAACCAGAAGCCTGTGTCGTAGGCAGGTTTGTCTTCTTTGGCAAAGCAGTTGTCATCGGGGTCAGCCGGAACTCCATACCTTCTAAGTACTTTTTCACCCAGGCTGTAGAGTACCGGTGCTTTAAAAAGGGGACCATCGAACACAAAGGTATGGAACTCGCCGTTCTCCCCGGCGGGGTCTATACCGGCAGGCAGGTCCTCCAGAAAGCGCTCATCCAGTAACCGGCCGGCAAAAGACTCATCCAGCAGGCGGGCATTCACGCACACGACTACCGCCTTGAAACCGAGTGCTATAAACTCCCGCACCAGTTCATGGGTAGGGCGGCCCCACAACGGAAATACGGCCTCGATGCCCACCTCCTCCAGCTGGTGTTCCCGGTACTGCCGCAGGTCCTCCAGGTTGATATCGCCGAAAATGGCGTGCGTTATACCTTGTCCTTTCAGGGAGCGCATAGTCTTCTCCATCAGGTCGTTGTAGGCGCTCATGCTGGCGTCCTCGGGGAGCATGAGCTGCTGCAGCGGTATACCTATGCGTTGCGCCTGCTGCTCCAGCAGTTCCTGCCGCACGCCATGCATGGTAATGCGCCGGGTGGCGCCACTCAGGGTGGTCAGCAAGGCATCGACCGTATACCTGTTTTGCTGCAGGACATGGTGCAGGCAAAGTGCGGAATCCTTGCCGCCGCTCCAGTTGAAGATGCTGTGCATGTGTTTGATACTTTAATTACTGAGGTGCATAGTGATATGCCGTCCGGGCAAATATAAAGCTTTCTGCAACGTAGCATCAGGTAGGACACGCAGCATAATCCCCTTCTTTTTCGTAAAAGTGAAAAGAGTTTTAGGAAAGCTCAGAAAACAGATGTCAAATTAAATGCAAAAAGAATATGCCACAAGGAGATAAATCTGCTTACACAGATAAGCAACAGCGCAAAGCGCAGCATATAGAAGAAGGGTACGAAAAGCGCGGCGTAAGCCAGGAGGAGGTTGAAAAACGCGCCTGGGCTACGGTGAACAAACAGGATGGCGGAGGAAAAAAGAGCGGATCCGGCCGGGCAGGTAAGAAGAAAGACTAAAGCCACAGGTAGCTAGCCACAACACTATTTTAAGGTGTGGAGTTAGCTTTCGGGGTTTTATGTGAGCTAAGCCTTGATAATTTTTAAACGTAAAGGGCCGGAGATCATATTCTCCGGCCCTTTACGTTTCATGGGTAGTTATTGGTGTGTGCCTGTGGGTTGTCTTCTTCTAGGGTAGGTACGACCGAAGGCGGTATACCGGGTGCCGGCCTGTTGTGGGAAAAAGGCCGCGTGCGCATAGCCGTCTGCTTCCGTCTTTGTTTACTGCTACGCTTGGTATATGCCACCAGTGCCATTCCGGCCAGCGCTACAACGCCTGCTGCCGCCAGTACTTTGGGCACGGTGCTGTCCCCGGCAGGAGGCACGGAAATTACGCCCTGATCATCTGTAATAGCGGGTTCATGCACATAGCGGCCATGCGAAGGCACAGCCTTTGTCCAGAAATCCTTTACCAGGTCTTCGAGCTGCCACAGCAGTTCTTCCCCCTTCATTGGCAAGCCATGGCCGGTCGCGGCAACACGCGGATTCAGCTCTAGTAGCCGTTCGACCGAGTGATGGGCGGCACCCCAGTCGGAGGTATAGTAGGCAGGCGGCCCATGCACTTCACGGGTTTGGGTCATCACGGCCAGCAACGACTCGCCGTGGCGTGTCACAAAAGCGT
The DNA here is from genome assembly GCF_054824225.1 of Pontibacter sp. HJ8. Taxonomy (NCBI): domain Bacteria; kingdom Pseudomonadati; phylum Bacteroidota; class Cytophagia; order Cytophagales; family Hymenobacteraceae; genus Pontibacter; species Pontibacter sp. HJ8. The sequence continues at coordinate 12,820 of NZ_JSYF01000003.1, read as the reverse complement.
CCCCTGCCAGCAATACCCGGTCGCGTTCCCGGAAAAAAGAAACGTGCCCTGCCGTGTGGCCCGGAGTATGCACCCAGCGCCAGTCGATCAGGCCCGGCACGGAGCCATCCGGCGGCAGCAATTCTATATAGGAGCTAATATCTATTGGCTTCTTGGGATACAGGAAAGACATATAGGCCATGCCACCGCCGCCTACGCTTGGGTCAGGTGGCGGATAGCTGGATTTTCCGGTCAGGTAAGGCAACTCCAGCGGGTGCGCGTATACGGGCACACTCCATTCCTGGGCCAGCTCTTTCACCGCCCCGATATGATCGAAGTGGCCGTGTGTCAGCAAGATCGCCCGCGGGCGGGTGTTGCCGAACAGCTCGCGGGCTGCCTCCCTGATCTTCCCGGCCGATCCGTAAATGCCGGTATCCAGCAGCACCCAGGACCCGTCTGGCTCGCTGATGAAAAACAGGTTTACAAAAATAGTTTTCAGGCCCCACACCCCCGGCGCAACCGGGAAGGTATGTTTGCTTTCATGTTGTGATCTTTGGTTTGATGGCTCCATACGCGTGTTGCTATTTTAACAGGTTCAAAACTCTAACTGACCGAATACTATACTACGGGCAGGGGCCAAAAGTGGCTGCCGTATTATGGACTCTAAAGGGAAGATCAGCTTTTGGTAGGTTATGGGTTGGGAATCAGTGTCTTCTGTAGCTTTATTTTCGGAAGCTGGATCCGGCTGCCGGAGGTATAGCAGGAGGAGGCAGACAAAACTGCAGGCCGGACTTTAGCAAAAACAAAGGCACACTTTTTGTGTTGAGTCAGAAAGTGCCATCTGAAAATTTAATCCGGTGGTGTTTCCTTCTTAGGAGGAATTTTTTATCTTTCAGAAAATGTTACGTACACATGGTAAACTTATTTATACCCCCCAGCTATATGTCGGTCTATGCGAAGTGCGTAGATGCGTCATTACCAGCTTTCGAACCGGAAGAGTGGATAAAGGAAGGCAAAGTATACCCCGTGAAGCACTTCACGGAACCCCTTAACCAGGGCGAAGGTTTTGCTGTTACGATTGTGGATGAGGATGGGGTAGAGATACATCCTTCATCATCTCACTGGAGTTTTGCTTCCACCCGATTTGAGCTATACACCCTGCATCTGAATTAAGTATCAAAATCCGGAATATCTTCGTTTAACCAAAAGGCTGCCCTGGCAGCCTTTTTTCATAGCCATAGGTATTTAGTTGATTTATTATGTTAAGCGCTACCGATTTCAATAACCTTTCGCCCCGGCACCAGGCAAAGTTAGTACTCGAGCAAGGACATTACCTTCATCATATCATCCGGGGGTGGTGCAAGATAGATCTCTATTGGTTTCACGATTTTTATGTAGAGCTGTGGTTTCTCTATGACCTCAAGACGATCGGGCTCGTACGCGCCCTCACCAACAAAGCCTCGCTGGAACCCTACCTGGAGACGATCAAACTGAAAGTAACCACCTGAAATTTTTAAGACACAGGATGTAAGACACAAGACTCAAGATTTTCTTTTGAAGTAAGTAGAGGCAGCAGGAGAGTAGGAGTAGGGTTTTGATTATGTGGATCTTATCTTCATTAAACTATAGTCCTTTTCGCGTCGCTTATCAGAATTTGATCCAGGCCTTTTCTTTTGTTAGAAGGGAGTCTTATGTCTTGTGTCCTAAATCTTGTGTCTCTTCAAAAATAGACTGGTTGCGTAATAGTTTATACTTTTGCAGGCACTTCAACATCATGCATACCTATTTTATTTAAGAATGAAGAAAAACTTACTGCTCATCAGCACTTCCTCCACGCACGGAACCGGATACCTGGAACATTGTGAAGAAGAGATCAAAGCCCTTTTGGAAAATAAAAAAAGCATCCTGTTCATACCGTACGCCCGCCCGGGCGGTATTTCCCATACCGATTATACAGCAAAGGCCAGCGAAGCATTTGCGCGTATGGGCGTAGCCCTGACAGGTATACACGAGACTGCTGATCCGGTGGCAGCCGTGCAGCAGGCAGAGGCGGTGTTTATAGGCGGCGGCAATACCTTCCTGCTGTTGCGGCAGCTCTATGCCAACAAAGTGCTGGCGCCCCTGCAGGAGCGGGCTGAAAAAGGGATGCCTTACATCGGAACGAGCGCCGGAACAAATGTGGCCGGCAAAACCATCGGTACGACCAACGACATGCCGATCGTGTTTCCGAAATCCTTTGATGCGCTGCAGCTGGTGCCTTTCAACCTGAACCCGCATTACCTGGACCCGGAGCCAAATTCCACGCACATGGGCGAGACCCGCGAAACGCGTATCCAGGAGTTTCATGTGCATAACAGGCAGCCGGTGGTTGGCTTGCGGGAGGGAAGTATGCTACGTGTGACAGGAGAGAAACTGGTGCTGAAAGGCCCCCTCTCAGCGCGGATATTCCTGCAGGGGCAACCGGCCATGGAGTTCAAGCCCGGCGATGATATCAACTTCCTGATGGAAGCCTACTGAGAAAGTGTAAAACCTGCCACCCCCACTGGCAGGTTTTTTTATGTTATGTTCTCTGAAATTCGTGTAGCTGAAGAGGAAGATAAGTACCTGTACTGAGCCTGAGCCGTACATAGTTCAGCAAGTAGGCTGATCTTTTTTGCTTAACAGGTATACACGATGAAAACATTTTCACTCACTTTAGCCGCAGGGTTCCTGCTGGCAATACCGGGTCTCACGGGCTGTACCAGACCTGCAACAACCTCGCAACCGAAAACGACCGCTGTTGGTACGGAGCAGAACCTGAGCGAGCTGCTGGATAACTATTTTGAAGACCGGCTGCGGCTCTTCCCGCTGGAGGCGACTGCCATTGCGGACCCCCGCTACAACAACGTGCTGCCAAACGATATTTCAAGGGCGCACCGGGAGCAGGTAAAGGCACTCTTCCAAAATTACCTCGACAAAATCAGGACTATAAACCGGGAGCAGCTGTCGGAGGAGGAGCAGACAAGCTACGATATCTTTATATATGAAATGGAGACGGGACTGGAGGAATTTCAGTATCCGACCCATCTCACGCCGGTCAACCAATTCTGGAGCTTACCCATTACCATGGCGCAACTGGGATCCGGATCCGGCAACCAGCCTTTCAAGACAGTGAAGGATTACGAAGATTACCTGGGCCGTATAGCAGGGTTTGAGGTATGGGCCGATACGGCGATCGCAAACATGCGGCGCGGTATGGCAGCAGGCATCGTGCTGCCCAGGGCACTCAGCGAGAAAGTGGTGCCCCAACTGGAAGCGATGCTGGTGGCTGATTACACAAAGAGTATTTTCTGGCAGCCCCTCCAGGCCATGCCAGCAGGTATAGCACAAGAAGATAGGCTGCGCTTGCAGGCGGCGTATAAGAAAGCGATTGAGGAACAGGTGGTCCCTGCTTATGCGAAGCTGCATCGTTTTTTTCAGAGCGAGTACGTCCCTAAAAGCCGTGCCAGCTCCGGTATAGGCGCTATACCTGGCGGTGAAAAACTATACCGCTACCAGGTACGCTATTGGACGACCACCGACCTGACGCCCGACCAGATTTTTGAAATCGGGCAGCGGGAAGTGGGGCGCATCCGGAGTGAGATGGAGAAAGTGAAGGAGCAGGTGGGCTTTAAAGGGGAGCTGCAAGCCTTTTTCAGGCACGTGAATACCGACCCGAAGTTCATGCCTTTCAAAAAACCGGAAGAGGTGCTGAAAGCGTACAGCGCAATTGAGCAGCGTATGCAGCCACAATTGAACAAGCTGTTCACCCTGAAGCCTAAATCTGCCTTTGAAGTGCGGCAGACGGAGGCATTCCGGGCTGCATCGGCCAGTGCAGAGTATAACCCACCGGCACCGGATGGTTCCCGACCAGGTATCTTCTACGTGCCGATACTGGACGCCACCCGGTATAATGCAGTAGGTATGGAGTCCCTTTTTTTGCACGAAGCAATTCCCGGTCACCACTACCAGATCTCCATTCAGCAGGAGAAGGAGGGGCTGCCCCGCTTCCGGAAATATGGCGGGTATGGCGCCTATGACGAAGGATGGGCCTTGTATGCCGAGAGCCTGGGCAGGGAGCTGGGACTATACACCGACCCCTATCAGTATTTTGGTAGGCTGAGCGATGAGATGCACCGTGCCATCCGCCTGGTAGTAGATGTGGGGCTGCATGCCAAAGGCTGGACGCGGGAACAAGCCATACAGTACTCGCTGGACAACGAGCTAACCAGCGAAGAGGCCGCCGTGGCCGAGATTGAACGGTACATGGCATTGCCGGGGCAGGCGCTCTCTTATAAAATCGGGGAGATGAAGCTACAGGAACTGCGCCGCAACGCAGAGCAAGCGCTGGGAAGCCGCTTCAGCATCAGTGCCTTCCATGATGAGGTGCTGCGGGAGGGCAGTATGCCGCTTGCTGTGCTGGAAAGAAAAATGAAGGAGTGGATCACAAAACAACAGCATCAAAAATAGGCCTGAACGGAAAAAGACACTACAAAATGCAGTGCCTTTTTTCCGTTCTCACTATAATAAATCAAATTCTTTTTTACTTTTTGGCATCCAGCTTCTTCAGAAGCAGTTTGGTGAATTCCCGTTCACTGCGGTAAAGTTTGATGATCTGGTTGTAGGAAATGATTCGCTGGTAGCGGGCTACATACTCTTTTTCCATTTCCAGCTCTTTTTCACGCATGTTGAACAAGCCATCAATTCTAGCCTTTGCTTCCTGCTCGCTTAACTGGTCCACATCTTCGCGGTAGCCGCTCCGATAGGCTTTGACAAGTTCGCGACGCTTCGTCTCGTACTCGTTATAAACAGGCCAGAACTTCTGGGACTGCTCCGTGGTAAGGCCCATTTTATCTGTGAGGAAAGCTATTTTAGCTGATTCCACGTTCTCTCTTCTGTCCTGTGGGCGGCCGTTCTGCGCAAAAGCGGCCGTGCCGGCCAGGGTAAAGGCACAAAAGAAAAGAAAAGCAATAAGGTATTTTTTCATGGGTGATGTTAGTATTCGATTGTGTCCAGTTCGTAATATTCCAGTTCTGCTTCGGCGGCCTTCGGACTCACATTCAGAAACTCGGACGTGAGTTCTTGCTCAGAAATGGAGGTAAAGTCAGCGAAATCAGTACTTTCGAGCACAGCATAAGTGCTCAGGTAGTTGACTATATCGGCATCGGGCACGGTGGCCAGGTGTATCACTTGTTGCGAAGACTGATCTTTCAGGTTGGCAATGTATAAGCTGCCAACTACCAACAGCAACACCAAAGGCACCAGCGCCAGGCGCACAGGCTTCCACAGAGCGCTATACCAGGGCGCCGGGGTATAGCCACGGGCAGCGGTTCGCTCCATGATCTGGGAAGGCAGCCGGTCAAAATATTTTTCCGGTACTTCGTAGATGTTGTGCTTGGGTATGTCGTCTAGCTTCAAATCTTTCTTCATTTTTTACGCACTTAACAGTTAGATACCTTTCAGGAGCTTTAGTTTAATCCTGCTTCAGAAATTCTTCAATTTTTTTTACAGCCAGGTGATAAGAAGCCTTCAGGGCACCCACAGAGGTACCCAGTATCGCCGATATTTCTTCGTATTTGAGTTCGTCGTAGTACTTCATGTTAAAAACCAGCCGCTGCTTGTCGGGCAGGCGCAGCAAGGCTTTCTGTAACTTCAGTTGTATCTCGTCGCCGCTGATATCGGGGGAAGAGTCGATTTTCTCGGTGAGCTCGGCTGCCACATCATTGATCGGCAAAAAGAACTTTCTTCTTTTGCTGGAAAGAAAAGTAAGGCATTCGTTGGTGGCGATACGGTAAATCCAGGTATAAAGCTGCGCATCCTGGCGGAAGTTTTCGAGGTTCTTCCATACTTTGATGAATACTTCCTGGGTGAGGTCATCGGCATCGTCGTGGTCGATCACCATTTTCCGGATGTGCCAGTAGATCTTTTGCTGGTACTTCCGGATGAGTTGATTAAAGGCCAGGTTTCGGCTTTCGGGGTTGGCAAATTTTTCTAAGAGCTCTTTATCTTCCACTTCTCGGGTAGCAGGGGCAAGGCGATTTGGTTGCTTGACTTTGCAATATATAGGATAAAAACAGAAGAGGCTGCACTTTATCAGCACAGCCTCTTTTGTTTTTTATAATTTTCAGCTTTTTCAGCTACAAGCGGATGCTACTGCTTTCGGCTGATCGCACGCTCTGCTGCAGCTACAATGCTGTCAGTCGTCAGGCCATACTTTTCCATCAGCTGGTCCGGGGTACCGGACTCGCCAAAGGAATCGTTTACACCTACCATTTCGAGCGGAGACGGCAGGTTGCGGCCCAGCAGTTGGGCTACGGAATCACCCAGTCCTCCGTTCAGCTGATGCTCCTCAGCCGTTACCACGCATTTGGTTTTTCCTACGGATGCCAGGATGGCTTCATTGTCCAGCGGCTTGATGGTGTGGATGTTGATCACTTCGGCATTGATCCCTTTGGCAGCCAGTGCATGGCCCGCTTCGATCGCTTTCCATACCAGGTGGCCTGTCGCCAGGATCGTCACGTCGGTGCCTTCGTTGAGCATCAGGGCTTTGCCGATCTCAAACTTCTGGTCGGCAGGTGTGAAGTTAGGGACAGTCGGACGGCCAAAGCGCAGGTATACCGGGCCTTCGTGCTCGGCAATCGCGATCGTAGCCGCTTTGGTCTGGTTGAAGTCGCAGGGGTTGATCACGGTCATGTGCGGCAGCATTTTCATCATGCCCACATCTTCCAAGATCTGGTGCGTGGCACCGTCCTCACCCAGCGTAAGGCCGGCGTGGGAAGCGCAGATCTTTACGTTTTTGCCGGAGTAGGCGATGGATTGACGGATCTGGTCGTACACACGGCCGGTAGAGAAGTTGGCAAAGGTACCGGTGAACGGGATCTTGCCACCAATAGTCATACCGGCAGCCAGGCCCATCATGTTGGCCTCAGCTATACCTACCTGGTAAAAACGTTCCGGAAACTCTTTCTGGAAGGCGTCCATTTTCAGGGAACCGGTCAGGTCGGCACAAAGGGCTACCACATCCGGGTTCGTGCGGCCGAGCTCCAGCAAGCCTGCTCCGAAGCCGGAACGGGTGTCTTTTTTCTCTGTATAAGTATACTCTTTCATCTGAATAATATTTCCTGTTAGGTCTTTGGAATCCGTAGGCAGCCCTGCTTTTTTCCAGGGTATAGCCTGCCCGGTTCCGTTATCTGTTAAATATCTTTACTGTTGTCGTAGCGCCCGACCGGATCGTGAATTCCTGCACGTCCGTAAATTTACTCGACCGGGCCGATTGCATCCGGTAAACGAGCCGGTACTTTCCTGGCTGCAGGGCCAGGACGGTTTTGCTGCTTTTCTCCGGCAGGTTGTGCAGCCACCGCTGGCCGCCATCGTCCTCCACCAGGTATAAGCTGCCATACCCCTGCAGGTCGGAAGATACATTCAGCTGCCCCGGCGTCGGGAAGGTGATGGTGTTGGTCTCCCCCTGCGTGATCTCCACATCCTTGAAGTGGATGCGCGGAAGGGTAAGCAACTCCAGGTCATACTTGCCGGCCAGGTATTTCTGCCTGCTGCCAAAGGGTTGGGCCAAAAGCGTTTTGTCAGAGCCCTGCTGCCGTACGATGGCCATAAGTTGCCCGTAAGGCGATGGCCCGTTCTGGCGCAGGTATAGCTCTCCTTGCGGCGCCTTTACCGGAAACACATTGTGCTCGCCCGGTTTTATGTTCAGGTTGCGCTCTACCACCGGCGGTACCGTGTTCACCACCAGGTCATAGGTCAGCAGGGCATCCACTTCGAGCATATCCGGCTTGCCTTTGCTGTCCAGGTAATGCACGTAGTTGTACTCAGGCAAACCGGTGAGGGCATCCAGGAAGGTCAGATTCACGTTGCCTTCCACGGACTTGCCCTGGGCGTCTTTCAGATCCACTGCAACTGTGGTCTGGCTGAGCGTCTGCGTCACGATCTCGGTCAGCACATTCTGGAACGTACTGACATCCGCTGCATTGAAGTACTGGCCAATGCAATTGAGCTGCTTTTCATACTCAGGAGCTATCCCGATGCCGATCACAAAAGGGCGCAGGAATACGCGCTTCTTCTGCAGGGCTACCGAGGTAGCGCAGGGGTCGCCCCCGCAGGACTCCAGCCCATCCGTGATCAGGATGATGACGTTGCGGGTGTTCTTCTCTTCCGGAAAATCGCCTGCCGACTGCAGAAGCGAATAGGTAATAGGCGTGTTGCCTCTCGGAACGATCTGCTGCAGCTTGTTCTTAACTGCAACTGCATTCCTGGCGGCAAAGGGCACTTCCAGTTTGGTGTCTTTGCAATCGCTGCGCTCCCGCCCGAACTGATGGCCGTAGGCCCGGAAAGCAATTTCCAGGTTGTCGTAGCGGTCCAGCGAGTCTACCAGGTTGGCCAGCAGGTTTTTGGCAATGGCCATGCGGTCACTGTCTTCCCACTTGGCCAGCATGCTCCCCGAGGCATCCAGCAAAAAGAGGATGCGGGTCTTGGACTGCGGCTTTTTCTCCTGGCCAAAAGCAGTTCCGCTTGCTGACAGCAACAGCAACACACCCAGTATGCAGTATAGATTGCGCCAGTAGGCCATGGCTGCTTTTGATTAGAGCAACGAAGCAAAGGCATTCGGGGCAGTTAGCCCCGAATGCCTGTATTTTTAGTAATCGGAAGCGACCTCAACAGCCAGCTGCTGCAGCGCGATCTCCAACTGCTCATCATTCGGAGCTACTCCGTGCCACTTGTGGGAGCCCATCATGAAGTCCACGCCAAATCCCATTTCGGTATCCATCAGGAGCATAACCGGCTGGCCTTTGCCTGTGGCTTGTTTTGCTTCCTGCAGGGCAGGAAGCATGGTCTCAAAGCTGTTGCCGTCTGCTTCCAGCACGTGCCAGCCAAAGGCTTCGAACTTGGCACGCAGGTTACCCAGCGACATCACGTCTTCTGTAGAGCCGTCAATCTGCTGTCCGTTTCGGTCTACCGTCGCGATCAGGTTGTCTACTTTGTGGTGGGCCGCATACATCGCTGCTTCCCATACCTGGCCTTCTTCCAGTTCGCCGTCGCCCATCAGCACGTATACCAGGTTCTCATCCTTGTTGAGCTTCTTGGTCTGGGCTGCGCCGATAGCCGCCGATAGTCCCTGGCCCAGTGAGCCGGAGGCGATGCGAATACCCGGAAGGCCTTCTTCGGTTGCCGGGTGACCCTGCAGCCTGGAGTTCAGCTTACGGAAAGTAGCCAGTTCTTTCACTTCAAAGAAGCCTGCGCGCGCCAGTACGCTGTACCATACCGGAGAGATGTGGCCGTTCGACAGGAAGAACAGGTCTTCGCCTTTGCCATCCATGTTGAACGGCTTCGGGTTGTAGTTTAGCACGTTGAAATACAGTGATACGAAATAATCGGTGCAACCAAGCGAGCCGCCCGGGTGACCAGAGTTTACCGCATGGACCATACGCACGATGTCACGGCGAACCTGTGCCGCTACCTGCTTCAGCTCTTCTATGCTTTTGTTGTGTGGGTTCACGTTTGTCAATTATGAATTAAGAAGTATAAATTACGATTCAGTGCTCAAATATACGAAAAACGCAGCCGCCCAAAGGACAGCTGCGCTCATATTTACTTATTCAGGATCTGTTTGGCGTGGTCGGCCGTTTTTACTTTCGTGATAATATCCCGGATGATGCCCGTCTCATCGATCACGAAGGTATAGCGCATGGTGCCCATGTACTTACGCCCATACATCGATTTCTCCTGCCAGACCCCGTACTGTTCCACCAGCTTCTTGTCGGTGTCGGCCAGCAGGGTGAAGGGCAGCTCGTACTTGCCGATGAAGTTCTGGTGCGATTTCTCGCTGTCGATGCTCACCCCGATCACTTCGTAGCCTTCCTGCTGCAGGTCGCTGTAGTTGTCGCGCAGGTTGCAGGACTGGGCCGTGCAGCCGGGCGTGTTGTCCTTCGGGTAGAAGTACAGGATGACCTTTTTGCCGCGGTAGTCACTCAGCCTGACGGTGTTGCCGTTCTGGTCCTTTGCCTCAAACTCCGGCGCCTTGTCTCCGATGTTCAGTTCCATGTTTTCTGGTTACGTATCAAGTAGCACGTATCAGGTAGCACGACTTTCTTTAAAATCTAGAATCGTGTTACGTGAGTCGCGCCACGTGCTTCGTCAAATATTAAATGGTAGTGGTATACACGGCCTCGTTGCCGGCATTGTCTTTTACCTTCAAAACTACCTGACCGGACAAAGGTAGGCTTTTATCTAATTTTTCGGAGTATATGGTCGCGTTTTTATGCTCGTACTTCATGAGCAGCCACTTGCCGTTCACTTCACAGCGGAAGGAGTTGATCCCGGACAGGTCATCCGATATCCGGAATTTGATCTGTTCCCGGTTTTTGCTCAGCAGTTTGATGGTCGGGTTTCGGACATCTTCCATCACTTTGAACTTGCCCATGTTGCGGGTCGTGAAGGTGATGCTGTTGCCGTTCCAGGCACCGCCTGCCAGCCCTCTGCCTCTGCCGGTACCCAGGTAATAAACGGAGGCTTTTGTCTTGTCCGTTATCTTCGTATCCGGGGTGATGGTGACTTTGATGGCTTTGTGCAGGGGCGTAAAATAATCGCCTATGGTATACACATCGCCCACTTTGCTGGCCTGCAGGTAGAGCGTGTCGTAGAGGGTCTCCTTGTCAAACAGGATGGTCATGTCGCGATTTGAAAACCGGTACTCCTGGCCCGCCGGTACGGCAGCCTGTATGTTGAACGGGATGGAGGTGCCGCAGAAACTAAAGGAGTCCGGCAGTCCGGCCCGCAGATCATAGAGCGAAACAGAAGTGGAGTTTTTGGTATAGCTGGGCACCAGGCTGAAGCGCTGGTTACCGACAAAAACCTCCACGTTGCGCGGTGTAGCTGAAGTATCGGCCGCATTTACTTTCAGGATGTTGCCCACGATCTCGTGTGTGAGTTGCGGTTTTTTGACGGTCTTGTCCAGTGTCTGGAAGAACGCCGGTTTCTGGCCTTTTACCACGAAGCTGAGGGTGGAGGTATTGTTATGCGAGTCTTTGGCGACCAGGCGCACCTGGTAGGTGGAGTCTGCGTGCACGTTGAGCCTGCCCCGGTTCCGGGCCGCTGAGTAGAGCGGCAGCTCGTTGCCATAGTCCACGTAGGCCTTCTGGAAGGTGCGGCCGGATTGCCGGAACAAGGTATAGTTGATGTGCTGCGACACCTGCTTGGACAATTCAAACGGGACGCGGTCAATGTGGTGGTTGTATACCTGTTTGTTGTTCACAAAAACGGTCACATCCTGGGTGCCGTTGCGGTTCTCGGCCCCGTCGTAGCGGTCTGTAGTCTGCAGCTCAAAGCCGATCAGGCCATGGGCAAAGACCGTGTCGGGCAAGGTATAGCTGCCGTTCGTTTTGACAGGTTTGTACTCCTTGCGGCCAAACTCCTGGTTGATGCGGGCGTGAATGTTGAGCGACTGTATACCCAGCCCAAAGATATCAGGAGGTGTCGTATCAATAATCTCTTTGAAGCCCCAGCGCAACGGGTTGTAGAGCCGGTCTTCGGCATCGCGTATCTCAAAGTGCAGGTGTGGTCCGCCCGACCCGCCCGTATTGCCCGACAAAGCAATGATCTGCCCCTTTTTCACCGGGAACAGGTTCTTTTCCAGGAAGAGTTCCAGCTCGAATGTTTCCTTCTCGTACTGCTTCTGCAGGATGTAGTCTGCCAGCGGATCGTAGAACGCCAGCAGGTGCGAGTAGGTCGTGGTCAACCCGTTGGGGTGGGTGATGTAGATGATGTTGCCGTAGCCGTAGGTAGAGGTTTTTACCCGCGAGATATACCCGTCAGCCGCCGCGTAAACCGAAAGGCCTACGCGCTGGTCTGTCTTAATATCGAGGCCGCCATGGAAGTGGGTGGCCCGGATCTCACCCATCGAGCCGGACAGGTAGTTGCGTTGCCCCGGCTTAATCGGGAACATAAAATAACCAGCTTCGGGTGCGGGCTGTGCAGCCAGGCCCAGCGTGGTAAAAACGGAAGCAATCAGGAGCGCCAGGCGCTTATTTAATTTCAAAATCAAGTAGTTTTTTAGCTTCAACATAACCTTCCAATCGATCCCCGATCTTTACCGGGCCGACTCCTTCGGGCGTGCCTGTAAAGATGATATCCCCGGTCTTTAGGGTGATAAAGCGGGAAATGTACGCTAAGATGTCGTCAAACGTGTTGAGCATCATCCGGGAGTTGCCTTGCTGTTTCAGTTCGCCGTTCACGTCCAGGCGGAAGTTGATGTCCTGCAGGTCGGGGAACTGATCCAGGGGCAGGAATTCCGAAACAGGCGCTGAGCCATTGAAGCCTTTGGCCAGTGTCCAGGGCAGGCCCTTGGCTTTTGCCTTGGCCTGCAGGTCGCGTGCCGTAAAGTCTATTCCTAGCCCGATGGCGTCGTAGTACTTGCGGGCAAATTTCGGGTCAATGTTCTTGCCTTCCCGGCTGATGCGCAGCGTCAGCTCTACCTCATGGTGTATGTCCTGGCTGTAGTCCGGGTAATAAAAGGGCTCGTTGTTTCGGAGAATAGCTGTGTCCGGCTTAAAAAATATCACCGGTTCATCCGGCACTTCATTTTTAAGCTCAGCAATGTGCTCCGCGTAATTGCGGCCGATGGCTAATATCTTCATAAAAGATTAATTGGACGTTATGATCTTCAAAAATAGGACTTCTATAGTTTCGGCGCAGAAAAAATCTTCAAAAAGCGTGCTTTCCAGCTTATTTTTTTGCGGGGATGACACGAATACTTGCACAGGCTCAGGTTTTTAACTTTAACAAGAACCGATGCCTTTTATTGTACAACTAAACC
>NZ_JSYF01000258.1:0-2955 GCF_054824225.1 Pontibacter sp. HJ8 | reverse complement strand
AACGTTAAGTCATAGATGAATTCATCAAATGTCTTATTTGAATACAAGCCATGGTAGTAATCCTGTGCTTCGATGTAGTAATCTACCGCCTCGCCATCACCATTTACACCAAACACATGTAAACCGCCACCATCAGCTACTGCATCTCTTATTGGGTTTCCTTTGTCATTAGTGGCTGCGGTACGGGCTGTAAGACCACTATAAGAACCCCACATGTTAGAAAGAGAAACAAACTTACCACCAACCTGATAGTCAATGTTTGCATTGATAGAGAAATCTCTGAAGATGGTAAATGTATTCTGAATACCACCTGTATGCTGTGGAAGAACGCTACCAAAGTTCACGTTAGGATCATTTTCATAGGTACCATCAGCCTTAAGAACAGGCTGCCCATCAATTCTCTTGATACCATTTCCTACTAATTGTCCCCATCTCTTGCCTTCTGTATGAACTAAAACTGGCATTGTAGTACCCCATACACCCTGTAATGGAGTAGTTTGCGTTACACCAGGAGCCAATGATACTATATCATTTTCAAGCAAGTTCGCCCAGGTACCAGATATTTTCCATTCAAAAACCGGGGTATTAACTGGTGTACCGTTCAACTGAAGTTCTATACCTTTTTTGCTTATCTCACCAATATTGGTGTAAAGAGATGTAAATCCGCTTGCGCCGTTAGTAGTAAGAGGGTAAGGGAAATCTTTTTCAGCACCTTCATAATAAGTAAACTGGAAACCAAATCTGTTTCGCAGGAAACTCATGTCAAGCCCAACTTCCGCCATCGATACAACAGAACCTCTGATATTTGGATCTACCAGCTGGTTTGGCGTGCTCATTAAGAAGTTATTACCCCACTTAAATTGCCCTACACCATAAGCGAATCCTGGGTACACATAAGCTCCGAAGGTTTCGTTCGTGCTACCCAATGCTTTTGGCACTTCACCCCAGGAGGCTCTTAATTTACCATAGCTCAACCACTCATTTGATTCTGCTACTAAATCACTGAATACAAATGATGCACCAAATGATTTTGATAATACATCATTGTCTTCTGTAGGCAAGGTAGAGAACCAGTCATTACGTAATGTTACGTCTGCGAACACTAAGTTTTTCCAGCCAAAAGTGGATCTAACGAATGCTGCTCTGTATTGCTCTTCAACTCTTCCATTACTAATTGAAGCTTCGTTCTTAGAGTTAGCAATGGTAAACAAATCAGGTACGTTCAAACCCTGTGTAGTACTGGCTCCATTGCTTTTGCTGGTCCATCTGAAGAAGTCAGCTCCTACGTTCGCTTCAAGGCTGAAGTCACCAAGCTTTTTAGTATAAGCAGCTAAGAATTCAACGTTTCGTCTGTTAGAATACGAATTAGAAGTTGAATATGCACCTAATGCATTCGGATTGTTACCAGCTGTCTGGTTACCACTTTCAGCCAATCTTGAGCTATACTTGGACTCAGCAAAAACTGTATTTTGCTGTTTGCGATATGTGGCAATTAACCTAAGATCGTCATTTACTTTATAAGTCATAGACACGTTTCCGTATAAGCGGTCGCGCTGGTTTACCTGGTCCAGAAGATCATAATAAGTATAGAAGTTATACCAGTAGTTCGCTCCCATCGACCCTTTTGGATCAGCTGCATTATAGCTGCTTGGGTTAGATTTGTTCCAGCTTGCATAAATGCCTTCAGGGGTTGTTAAGCCACGAAGGTCCTTCATGATGCCCATGTCCAAATCTCTGTGGAACCACTGGCTAAATGAACCTGTGGACTGATTAGAATACTCATCGTCAATTTCTCCGTTCAGCTTTCTGGTTATATAGTTAATGTTAGCTGAAACCTCTAAATTCTTATTCAGTTCATAAGAAGTGATCAGGTTAAAAGTATTCTTTTTCAGACTGGAATTCGGAATCAAGCCTTTTACATCCTGGTTTCCATAAGTCAATTTGAAATTCAAAGCGTCAGTGGCTGTACTAACGGTAACAGAGTTATTCAGAGTTAGGCCTGTATTAAAGAAATCTCTCGCATTGTCAGGCTGTGGCTCCAGCTTAGCTGTTTGGTAAGAACGGCTGTGACCACCATACCAGGCATACCAAGGAATATATTCCTGACCTACCATTCTAGGACCCCAGCTTGCATCATCACTATAGTCATGGTAATATTTACCATCCAGCGCTTGCCATTCTGCCGGATCACCTTCTTTCCAGTTGTATTTAACTAAGTCACCGAAAGCTCCACCCGCATATGAGTTCTGGTAATTAGGCATGATGTAAGCTTTTTCAAACATTGCACCTAAATTCAAAGTAACGCCTACGCCTGGCTGCTTACTGCCTTTCTTCAAAGTCATTACGATGGCGCCGTTTGCAGCTTGTGAACCAAACTGTGCAGCAGCAGCAGGCCCTTGCAATACGGTAACATTCTCAATATCATCCATGTTGATATCATCAGCATTGGGAAGGATAGTACCATCCACGATATAGAGAGCACCAGACCCTAAACCAAAGCCTGATGTACCACGCAACCTTACTTCTGTTTCTCTACCAAGAGCGGCGGCGGACTGGCTTCGCACCTGAACACCAGCTACTTTACCTGCAAGGGCGTTATTAACGTTAGGCTGGCGAATCACGTTCAGTTGCTCTGCGTTCACTACCTGAGCATTGGTAGCAGTAGAACGAGCAGTACGTGTAGTGCCATAGGCACCTGTTACCACCACTTCTGACAATTGCTGTGAGGCAACACCCATCGCAACATCAATGGTTGTAGCAGTACCAATAGCGCGCTCGATTGGATCATATCCAATAAATCTAAATATTAAGGTGTTGCCTCCTTCAGGCACATTGATTGAGAAGTTACCGTCTGCACCAGTAGCTGTCCCTGCAGTTGTGCCTTTTACCAACACTGTAACACCTGGCAAAGGCTGGTTGGTGGTAGCATCTGTCACCTTACCGGTGATCGCTCTA
>NZ_JSYF01000257.1:0-5493 GCF_054824225.1 Pontibacter sp. HJ8 | reverse complement strand
TATAATATCTATAACAAAGCATATACTGGCTAAATTTTTAAGAGCGAAGGCATACAAACTTTACTTCGTTTATCTTTGCCTTTTCATCAATAGCTGTTGCTGACCGGATCAGCCGACAGCCGATAACCAACCTTTATGGAAACACGCTACAGCAGGGAAGTTATACCTGTGGAAGGCTGGGAACGCGCGGAGACCTTCCGTTTCTTCAGCACCTTTTCGCAGCCCTTTTTCAATGTTCATACCGAGGTAGCTATTACCCCGCTTTATGATTACTGCAAGCAGCAGGGCTTATCCGTTTCGCTGGCCTATATGCATGCCACGGTGCAGGCCGCCTGGGCTACCGAGAACTTCCGGCTGCGCATCGAAAACGGGCAGGTGCTCCGGTATAGCGGCCTCGACCTGTCCACCACCATCCTGAAGGATGACAAGCAGATCGCCTTCACCCACTTCCCATACCTGGATAAACTGGAAGATTTCTGTGAGGCAGGTGCCACCATCATTGCCGAAGTTAAGAAGAGCAAAAAGCTGTTCAACGGCTACCAGGGCACCGATCTGCTCCACATGACGACACTGCCCTGGTTTAAATTCAAAGGGATGGAACATGCTTTCTCCCTTGGTCAGGAAGATCCGGGCGTGCCCAAGATCGGGTATGGCCGCCTGGAGATGCAGCAGGACAACGTGCGGCTGCCTATCAGCATCGGCCTGCACCACGCCCTGGCCGACGGCTACCACATACATCTGTTCCTGCAGGAGCTGGAACGTGTGGTGCAGGGGTATGCTTCCGGAAACGAATCCTGACAAAGCAGGTCGCTATACCTGAAAAAAGCCGCTTTGACCAGATAAGAGCGGCTTTTCCTGTTTTTGGGGTCGCCCGTTCCTATATAAATCAGCCATTATGTTTGCTATATATAGCGATCCTAAATAAATTGGGTGCTTCTGTGTTCGTCCGGGCAGTATAGGCGTTCTGCGTCTGAAGTTTCCCCTGGGGATGCTTCCGCATGTTCCCGTGCGCCTGCAGGCTGATCTGCGAAGCGGCTGTTTCATACCCCGAGCGGTATCGGCTATACCTGTTTTCAGGCACGATCATATTCTTCTTACCATTATAAATTCAAACACCATGTGGCGAACCGTCATCACCGGAACAGGCAGCTATATCCCGACCGAAGTTAAGACAAACCAGGATTTTACAACGCACAGCTTTTATACAGAGGATAACGCCCCTATCAACGTTTGCCCGCAGGTAATTGTAGAGAAATTTCAGAAAATAACAGGTATAGCCGAAAGGCGCTACGTCGCTTCGCACCTCACCACTTCCGACATTGCGACCCTGGCGGCAGAACAAGCGATACGGGACAGCGGCATTGACCCGGAAACACTCGACATGATCGTGGTGGCGCACAATTTCGGCAACGTGGTAGAGGGTACGGTGCAATCCGATGCCGTCCCTTCGCTGGCCAGCCGTGTGAAGCACAACCTCCGGATCAAAAGCCCCAACTGCGTAGCCTACGACATCCTGTTCGGCTGCCCGGGCTGGGTGCAGGGCGTGATACAGACAGAGGCCTTTTTCAAAGCCGGAATGGCCCGGAAAGCGCTGGTAATCGGGGCTGAAACGCTCTCCCGCGTGATCGACAGGTATGACCGGGACAGCATGATCTTCAGCGATGGCGCCGGCGCATCGGTGGTCGAGTACCAAGAAGTACCGGAGGCTGGGAGCGGCATACTGGCTACCAGCGCCCTCAGCCACAGCCTGGACGAAGCGTATTACATCACCATGGACAAGACCTACCAGCCCGGTGGCGACCCGAGTGTGCGCTACATCAAGATGAAAGGCCGGAAGGTGTATGAATATGCCATCAAGCTGGTGCCGGAAGCCATGAAAAACTGCCTCGACAAGTGCGGCGTGGGCATCAAAGACCTGAAAAAGGTATTCATACATCAGGCCAACGAAAAGATGGACGAGGGCATGATCCAGGCGCTCTACAAGCTCTACAACACCCGCGACGTTCCGGAGGACATCATGCCGATGAGCATCCACTACTTGGGCAACAGCTCCGTGGCCACCGTGCCGACGCTCTACGACATTGTCCGCAAAGGACAGGATGAGAAGCATGAACTCCATCCGGGAGACATCATCCTGTTTGCATCCGTAGGAGCCGGTATGAACATCAATGCGATCTGCTACAAGGTATAGCTATACCTTTGGAATTTAATTTCCTGAAGACAGCTTCCTAAACCGGAGCTGTCTTTATTTTTCAGGTATAGTCATCCCGAAGCCTTTACCGTCGCTATAGATCCTGCTTCAGTTTCCGGATCAGCTCCTGCATTCGCTCATAATGAGAGCCTTTCCAGTAGACGCGCCGACAGGAGGAGCATCGGTAAAATTCATCGAAGTATAGCTGGGTTTTGGGAGGCAGTCGGTGCAGGACAGTTTGCTTTTCCACTGCCGCAATACGTCCATTGCAAATCATGCAGCGGGTGAAGGGTTTGATGTGATCCACTAAGTGAAATCTTCTGATCACTTCCTGCAGCTGTTCCCCGGTCTGCTGCGAGCGCAGCCAGTAGCCAACAGGTATAGCTTTATTTTTAAGCAGGTCAACATCCCGGGTCAGCACGATACGCTGCTCCGATTGTGCCAACTCCACTAGTTGCTTGTCGTGCACGTGGTTATCATACAGCGTATCAAAACCCAGCATCCGCAATGATCGCGCCAGCGTACCCAGGTGCACGTCGAGCACAAATTTTCGCTCCGCTATACCTTTCAACAACTCATCTTCCTTTCCATCCCAAGGGTATACCTGCACTTCATCCCCGTCCTGCAGGCGGTAGGTCAGGTGGGCGGGTTCGCCATTCACAACGACGTCCTGAACCTCCGGATGCGGAATACCCAAGGCTTCGATCGCATCTTTTACCGCCGGGGTTCCCGAGAAAAGATACGTGATCCGGGTGCTTTTTCGGGCGGGGCGGAGAAAATCGTTAAGCGATCCCTCGAAACGAAAAGCGGCTGTGTGGGACATACGGACAATGGCTGAATTTCTCAGCTTATACGCTTAAAATGCCTGATCCGCCCGGGCTGGTGCTCTAAGCGGATCAGGCATTTCAAGCTGGTAGGTATAGCAAGCGCTTCCTTAATTTCCTCCTGCCCTGTTCTTCTCTTCTTCAGCACCCCCTGTGCGGCGGCGGGATGGGGCTTCCTTCCCCTGGCCGAAGCGGTAGTTGAAGCTCAGGGTGGCTACCTGCGAGTCACGTCGCTGGTAAAAGTTCTCGGAATAGCGGGTGAGCTCGGTTGCACCGTGCACCTTGTTGGTATAAAAGGCGTCGGTTACGTTCAGCTTCAGGCTGGCTTTCTTATCCCAGAACTGTTTCTGCACTCCTGCCGACACAAACCAGACCGGGTCCACATCCAGGAAGCCGTACACTTCCTTGCCCCGGTATACGCCTGTGAGCTCGGCAGACCAATCGTTGGGCAGCTTGATGGTGTTGTTGGAATTGAGGTTGAACGTAGGCCTTCCGTTGCGCAGCTCTGTTTCCGCCAGAAATCCTTTGTACAGGCCGTAATAGAATGTGCCGTTGTTCACGCTGTTGAACCAGTTGCCAATCGAGAAGGGAACCGTCACGGTGAGTCCGTAATAATCAAGGGTGGCCAGGTTGCGGAAAGTCTGTACCACGAGTTTTTCCTGGGTAGTGTCCGGAGAGAGCACCTGCAGCATCACATCGGTGGTATGGGTATAGCTCAGCTTGGTGACAATGCGCTGGTCAAAGGTATGGGTCAGTTCGAAGGAATAGGAAAGCTCGGGTTTCAGGAAGGGGTTACCAGCCGAATAGGTGCTCGGGTCCAGGAAATTCTTGAACGGATTGAGCTGGTTGTAAGAGGGCCTGTTGATGCGGCGGCTCAGCGATATACCCAGGTCATGTTTTTTGCTCAGCGTATACCCTACAAACGCGCTCGGAAACAGCTGAGTGTAGTTCCGGTCAAACTTCTGCCCGTCCGAGAGCTGCTCGCCTTTGGCAATCGTATTTTCCAGGCGCAGGCCCAACTGGAGGCTCGCTTTGTCCCATTTCTTATTGGCATTCAGGTAGGCTGCGTTGATGTTTTCTTCATAGAGGAAATGGTTGCTTTTGTCCAGATCAGGGGCATTGCCGCCGTTGCTGCGGTCAAAGAACTCCAGGTTATTATCCGCCTTGACCAGGCTGCCCTTCACACCGGCTTCCATGGAACCGCCCACTGATTTGAGCGGCTGTTTGTAATCTGCCTTCGCCGATTTAATGGTCAGGTCTCCGTCCAGGGTGCCGTATAACAGGTAGGGGTTACGGATCGGCTCGTTGCTCAGGTTATAATAGTTGGTGGTAAAGTTCTGTTCGTCGGTATTGGTGTAGTTGATCAGGTCGATATCTGCCGTGATCTCCCGGCCCAGGCTGTCGATGGTATGTTTGAGATTGAAGTTAACTGCCTGGTTGCGGCGGCCGTGCTCTACGGCGGCATCAGTCAGGAAGTAGGATTCGGGTTGATCCAGTCGGTTGATTACGAGGGCTCTGTTGGAGTTTGTTCTGTCAAAGTCTGAAATGAAGCCGTTGGTTACCACTCCGATGACCGTATTAGGCGAGAGAAAATAGTCGGCCCCGAGGCGGGCGCTGTGGTTGTTCATATCAAAGTTAAACACGTTTTGCTGGTCGTAGGCTCCGGTAAAGGTACCCTCGTCGTTGAAGCGGCGGTAAATATCCAGGTTGGTGAAGTCCCTGCGGTATACATAGTTATAGCTGCCAAATACATTGAACTTCCTGGAGCGGTGGTTGAGCTGCAGACCCTGGTTGGATTTGAAATATTTGCCCTGCCCGAAAGAAGAAGAAACCGTCCCGTTGGTGCCCAGGCTTTCATCCCGCTTCAGCCGGATATCGATGATGCCGGAATTGCCGGCTGCATCGTATTTGGCTGAAGGGTTGGTGATCAGCTCGATCTTCTCGACGCTGTTGGCCGACATACCGCGCAGCATGTTCGCCAGTTCGGAACCTGACATCGGTACCGGCTTGCCGTCGATCATCACGATTACCCCCTGTCGCCCCCGCATGCTGATGTTATCATTCTGATCCACTACGATACCGGGCGCTTTTTCCAGCACTTCCAGGGCAGTACTTCCGGCCGAAACAATGCTGTTCTGCACGTTCATCACGGTCTTGTCCATGTGCTGCTCGATCAGGGGCTTCTGTCCTTCTACCACCACTTCCCTGAGCGTGGTGGAAGCCTGGCGCAACAGGATCGGGTTCAGTTTTACAGCCTCGTTGCCGGTCGTGACCACCGCTTCCATACCTTTCGATTTGCCGTAGCCCACCATGCTGGCCACCACTTTATACCGACCGGCCGGCACGCCTTCAAATACATAAGCGCCGGCTTCATCCGTCAGCGTTCCCTTGACGAGCGAAGAGTCAGTTCCTTGCAACAGGAGCACGTTGGCATAGCCCATGGGCTTGCTCTCCGCTTCCAATACTTTCCCGGTGATG
>NZ_JSYF01000256.1:0-1158 GCF_054824225.1 Pontibacter sp. HJ8 | reverse complement strand
GCTGGGGTTGCGGCTCACCGTGCCGCTGCCTACCGTGTTCACGGCCAGGGTATACTCCTCAACCGGTTCCTGAACGGCGGCATCATTTGCCAGAACCCCTACGACATGCGTGCTGTTTGAAGCCAGAATCACAATATCGGAGGTATAATTAGCTTTGGTGCTCGTCGCGTTATTATATGTTCCTGCTAGCAGGGTTCGCTGAGCGCCAAAGGAAATATCCGTGTTTGAGGATTCTCTGTAGAGAATATTTCCACCTCCTTCTGCAGAGGAATATACTACCTTTAACTTACCCAGTGCCTCATTAAAGATAACGATTGGCCTTGTACCTGTTTGTGAGACTTCATACAGCTGATCCCAGTTTCCTGCAGGCCGACGTATCAATAAAGCAACCAAGGGATACCCGGTTGTGTTATAACTCGTCTTGACGGCACAATACAGGGTACCATCATGCGCTACGGCAAAATTCATATGGTCATCTGCCATTCCGCTCCCGATATTTAGGGCAGACTGGGAAGCTGGCACCTCATCAGCTGACCACTGGGAAGGATCGGCCCCATCGGTATGAGTCTTGAAGCCAAACCGCCTTGTGGTCTGATTGGACCAGAACACACCTATCTTGCCGGGCAAAGCAATAACTGCGCAAATATCATCATCCTTTACTCCGGAAGCGACTGTAATAGGGGAACTCCATGTGTGGTATGGCGCGTCACTCCATCGTACTTTTATATCGCTGACGCCGGCTGAAGCTAACCACATTCTGCCATTTCCATCGACATCAATAGTAGCCGTTTCAACACCCTGGTCAAGGGTTAAGCCAACAGTCGACGTTCTTTTAGACCAGAGCTCATAGGTACCGGAGGCTGATTCATATTCAACAGACACCATTTGAGAGGACGGACCCTGATACAGCAGAATATGGGTTATATTTCCGACCACCTTGCAATCAGCTTTAGAGGTGGTATTTGAAGAAAGTCTTAAAACATTTGTCCAGCTAGTGCCATCCAACCGCCACAAATGTGTTCCACTGGAATTAGGAAAAACAGCCCACCACTTTCCATCATAACTCCAGGGTTTGGATTGAGGTTTTTCTCCTGAATTAGCAGATGTTGGTTCTGGTGATAAGGTTTTTACGGTACTGAATCCCTCAGAACCCTGCCG
>NZ_JSYF01000255.1:0-890 GCF_054824225.1 Pontibacter sp. HJ8 | reverse complement strand
CTGATTGGACCAGAACACACCTATCTTGCCTTTTAAGGCAACTACAGCGCAGATGTCATCATTTTTTAATTCTTTTGCCAGCACAATGGGTTGGCTCCAATCGGCATAAGGTACATCACTCCACCATACATTTACTTTCCTTTTTCCACAAGAAGCCAGCCACATTCTTCCTTTTCCGTCTATGTCAATTGAAGCTGTCTCACTTCCTTCGACAAGTGTTATGTCTACAGTGGACGTTCTTTTGGACCATGGCACATAGGAATTAGTTGTTGGGTCATACTCCAGGGATACAAGAAAGGCTCTCGTATTTTTTGAAGCTGTGGTGTCGGAACCTTTCGTAGGAGGTGTAATTTCCTCGAAGAGCAGAATATGAGCTACATCGTCGACTACTTTGCAGTCAGCCTTTGTCAATGTGTTGGAAGAAATTGTCAGTACTTTGGTCCACGAGGTGCCGTCGAGGCGCCAGAGGTGCGTACCGGTTTGATCCGGAAGAACCGCCCATTGCATACACGCATAGTTCCATACTTTTGACTGAGGTTTCTCCCCGGTGTCTTTTGTTACGGGTATTCGGGTGATTCGGGTTAGAGAGCTAAATCCCTGCGATTCCTGCGCAATCAGATCGAGTGAAAATAGGCAGGCAAAGCCAAGGATGAGTGTAAATATTTTATTCATAATACCCTTTCTTTTAATGTCCAGAACAAAGTCAGATTATACATGGCAGGATCATAAGGACGATAATTTTAGGTTATTACCGTCTTTAGAAATAGATGTTGTAAAAACCAAGCTAATTGAATAGTCTTTACCCATTAAACTGTTGAGAAGAGAACACACGCTATATAGTGTATATATGCTAATTATAATAATAAGTTGTAATTAACGACCACTATTTT
>NZ_JSYF01000254.1:0-6057 GCF_054824225.1 Pontibacter sp. HJ8 | reverse complement strand
TTCATAGTTAGTTTGTTTTTAGCCAGTGCTTTCGCGGGTGCCGGGTATAACAGATTGTATTACAGAATTGCTGTTTGTACGGGATGAATAGCCATGCGGATATAAGCAAGGAGGTAAAGGGCTGTCTTTGAGCCCCCTGGCGATGGGGTTATACGTAAAGCCCGGGGCGCTCAGGCAGAGCGGGCACAGGCTGCCGGCCAGGCAGGTTACGCTGCCATGGTCGTAGAGCTTAACCGACTGAACCTGGGTGCGTTATAGGGTAGTATAAAGTTATGATAAGCTGGTATGGAACAACCAATCGGTCCCTTTCTATCCGGGTTCGGCCTCATCGGAATTATACTCTGCATCCTGCTGCTGGTCTTTTATGTATGGAGCATCGTGTGGGCCTATAAAGATGCGCAGCGCAGGGGAAAGCCTGGCTGGTTGGTAGCCCTGGTGGTATTGCTGATGGTATGGCCGGTAGGTTTGGTGGTGTGGCTTTTACTGCGGCCGCAAACGTAGCCGCAACAGGCAGGTATACCCTAAAGAACATCTCCTGAAAGTCTGCTTTTCAGGAGATGTTCTTTAGGGTATAGAAATGCAATAAGCTTGTTGCTATTGGGCGGATTCAAGGTCTTTACCGGCAATTTCTTCCCAGGCATAAAAACGGAAGGTCCTGTCATTTGACATGGCTACAAAAAGACCATTTTTAAATTCGTTGTTAAGACTGACATTGGTCACCTCAGAACCGTCACTTTGGGTAGCATCCACGTTGACAATCTTGACCAATTCGTGTTGGTGCGGATCCTGGTCTGCCCCTTCCCGGGTAAAGATCTGAAACCGGTCATTCTGCTGATCCGACACAAGGATATAGCCTGTACTATCGGTCGTTTCATAAATGGAGATACCTTCCTGGTCCTGGGCAAAATCGTCGGAAGCAAAAAGTGCCAGTTCTTCATTTCCTTTGTCGGGATCAGCATAATATTTCCGTACACCTATCTCTTCGTCCGAGTAATAGACGTAGCCTAACTTATCATCCACGGCGATGGCTTCTATTTCCTTTTTTCCGCTGTAATCGCCGAATTTGCGAACAACCGTAGCTTTTATACTTCCTTCTCCGTCATCTTCCAGCAGATACTGCCACAAATACGTGCCATCTTTTGGGCCATCCTTGCGACCGACAATGGCATATACTTTTCCTGACTCCGGATTTCTGTACATAGCAATACCCATCGGATCCTGGAAATCATCCCCTTTTTCCCCCTCAAAGACAGGTATACCCCCCTTGTCCAGTGGTTCCATATCCGGGAGTCTGAAGATGCGTAACTGATGCGAATTGCGTTCTGTTACAACGGCTATATCTACCGGTGCGCCATTAAGCATCAAGCCGTACTCTATGTCCACGTTATTAGGACGCTCCAAACCGCGAACTACCTTATCCTGAAGGATTTTCCCATTTAAGTCAAACACATAAATTCCACCATCTTTATTTTTATCGGTACCGAGTATAAGGCTTTGCTCAGGGGCTTCCGGATTGACCCAGATGGCCGGATCATCTGTGTCATATTTGACCTGTTCTGTGGTGACTAAGGCAGTGATTTCCGTGTTTGGAATTTCATGTTCCGTGTTTGGCTGTATTTCTTCAAGCGTATTGTCATCGCTGCAGGCATACGCAAATAGGGATAAAACATAAAAAAATAGGACGAGTACTTTCATAAAGATGAAAAATTAACAGACTCCAGAAATTATAACTTATTCCCAATCACTCACTTCCCCCTTGCAATAAACTATTAACTTCTAACCTCCTGCCGAAAAGAGAGACAACGAAGAGTATGCGTATAATGGATAAAAAGAACTTTATAATTTTAACTAAATTATTTTGTGTTATGTTATGGTGTATACTAACTATCGACAGGCGTTTGCCAAATAGGAGGCTGGCTACTCTTCAAAAAGTATAAAAGGTAAAGGCTTGGCGTTAGCTCCTTGTGGATGAAGCCGGACCTCGATGCCGGTTGCAGCTTTGAGGTAGGGTGAAAGATCGCAGGTAAGGTATAGGCTGCTCTTTTGGGTGATCTTTCGGGACTTTTAGATCCAGTAGATAATGCCTTCGTACTCTTTGTGGCGTTTTACATAGGTCTCTACTGCCGGGCAGGAGGGTATTACGCGGAAGCCTTGTTGGCGGGCATACGCTAAGCCGGCTTTTACCAACTCATCTGCCAATCCCTGGTTCCGGTATTTCTCCGGCACGAAGGTATAATCAAAATCCATTACTTTCTCTTCCGTAAAGGTATAGATAAGCTCTGCCTCTTCACCTGCCTCAAGCGTGGCATAAAACCTGAAGTCTTCCGGATCGTGCACAATGTTTGGTTTCATAGGAAAGTAAACTGTCTTCCGTTTACGCGGTACTGAAACAAGGAGTTATCCGGGCAGCTGGCTAATCCCAACTGATTTGTGTAACAGCAGAACGCACTACGTGTAAATTCTGCTATATAGGAAGAGTTACCATATTACTGAATTAATACCCATTGTCATGACTTCGTTCAGCCTGCCGGAACCTGACCCCGTAGTAAGAAGATATTGCGTTGCGACACGACCCCAGGCAGTTCGGAATTCAGAAAAATTTTATACAAAGCGAAGCTTCGGAAGCAGTACCATGGGTTGGCCCATTCCGAATTAAGATAGGCAGGGGTAGCATCTACCCTTAGGAGTGCTGAGGTGGTTTCTTCCTCACTACCTTATCAAAAATAAACACAGAACAATTTATCAGAAACCGAACACAAGCCATGAGAACCGGAAAGGGAACTTTTATCTATGCCTTGCACCTGCGCGACAGCATAATTTTTGTAGGGCAGTGCATAGATATTCAGAAGCAGATAGATGAGCACGCTAAAAGCAGCAGGCTTCAGTTTGATCGCTTCACCTATAATTTCCTGGAAGGTATAGAACCTGGCTCCGATGCGGCCAATACGATGGAGGCCATTGCGGTAGTCAGACTCAGGCCTTTGCTCAACAAGGGGCTGCCTCCTACCGAAAACTACTGCACGGAGCTGCATCACTTCTGCACCCGGTATAACAAACAGGACAGTCCCCTTTGCCCTGTTCCCTTGCATCTGATCGAGGAGCTTGTAGCAAGCCAGCAACTTGTTCCTGTCTATGAAACCGGATTGAGAAGATACTACCGTGTAGCGGACCTCTATACCTTGTTAGAAGGCGAACACACCACGGTTCACAGCTTCTCTGCTGAAGGAGGGAGGGCTGCCTGACACCTGCTGCATCGGTGACCGAACTCTTTACCTGGCTTCCTCCATTTTACTTTTTGCTTCGATGCACCACAGCAATTCCTGCACAAAGGTGGCTGCCCGCTTGTCGGTTCCTTCTTTGTCCGTAGGGTTGCCTTCCTCGTCGTAGTTTTCCCCGACTTTAGGCACGGGAAACATAGCCGGTACAGTCCAGGTACGTATTTTCCAGAGCGAAAACTGGAGGGATGTTATGACTTGCATACCTCCGAACCCGCCTCCTGAAACGGTGGAGATGGCGACCGGCTTGCGGTGCCATTCATCGTAAAGGAAATCGGTCACGTTTTTAAGGGCGGCCGGGTAACCGCCATTGTACTCAGGCGTTACGATAAGTACGCCATCCGCCTGCATGATCTTATCCCGGAACTCCCGCATTTGCCGGGAAGGGTCGGGCAAATATTTGAAGCGCTCTTCCAGTACCGGAAAATTATACTCCTTCAGATCCAGTATCTCGGCAGATGCCAGATCGTTTTCTTCTATATACTTCTGGAAATACAAGGCCACACGGTGACTTTTGCGTCCTGTCCGGACGCTGGAGGAGATAATTGCAATATGTGCCATTTATGGGGTGATTGGTTGGTTTTTAGATAGTTGTTTTTATTTTTCCAGCTCTTGGAGCAGGTCCTGCAGGTCCAGCGGACGGGTATAGATGTCCGTGGAGCCGTCTGCTTTTTTGGGCCACACTTCCCGGGGCCTGTCCCAGTAGAGCTCCACACCGTTCTGATCCGGGTCGGACAGGTATAGCGCCTCCGAAACCCCATGATCGGATGCCCCCGATAGCGGATACCCCGCGTCTCTGAGTCGCTGCAGGATCGTAGCCAGATCCTTGCGGGTAGGGTATACGATAGCGGTATGGAACAGGCCGGTGCTGTGCGCGGGCGGGGGAGTGCCGCCTTTGCTGTACCAGGTGTTCAAGCCGATATGGTGGTGATAACCTCCGGCTGAGATAAAGGCAGCATCCATGCCATACATCGTCACGAGCTCAAAGCCCAGCAGGTCACAGTAAAACTTCATGGCACGATCGAGATCAGCGACCTTGAGGTGTACGTGCCCGATATGCGTCTGTGCGGGAAGAGTATAATCCTGTTTCATTTGCGGTTAAGTTAAGGGTATGGCCAGAAAGGTGATGGCTGCACGTGCGTTCACGTCCGATACTTTTGGCTTTACGATAATTAACGTTGTCAGGACACATCACAAATTTACCACTCACTTTTGGCCAGTTCCAGCAGCACGCTGTAATAGGGTCTGCGAAGCATTTTCGCTTTTAGCCAGGCATAAAAGCTCATGGCCTGAATGTCGGTATTCTCAAACGAATCAAACTCCAGGCTTTCCTCTACCTGCTGAAAAAATGCAGGGCTTTCCACGGTGGCAGGTTGGTCTACCATGTGCTTGATGAGGAGCAGGTAGTGCTTCACATTCCGGTAGGCCGGCTCCTGCAGCAGATCACGGAACGTACGCTCAAACGAACGGATCTTGTTCAGCACCAGGTCTTCATTTCCCAGTTCGTATTGCAGGATAAGCTCACCCAGATTTTTTTTCAGTACCCACTCGCGTCCCATCTTGCTTTCGCACCATTTATCCGATCGCTTGATGCTCAGCAGGACGCGGTTTGCTTTAGAAAAAGAGCCCAGCGCAAAGTAATTAAAACTCAAGCCCATCCGGGCGGTTAGCTGATCTCGGGTGGAGAGCGCGATAGAGCTTTTGTTGAGCATATTTTCCATCAACACTATCGCTTCTTCGTTGCGCCGGAGGAACACCAGGTTGGCTACCATCAGGAAAGTGTAGCGCGGATAAAACAGGGCATAATGACTTTTAGCTTCTTTACTGATACCATCCTGCAGCAGGCCGAGGTAGCACATCGATTCACTGAATTTCTTGTTTCGGTACAGTACGTGTGCGATCATATAGAGCAGGCTCAGCTTGTAATAGTGGTGTGCTTTGATGAAGCCATATTTCTGCTCCGTCTCCTGATACTGGCTGATAATGTAGGGCTCAAACGAGAGGAAATCCTTTCGGGCCAGGATGGCGCTTCGGGCAATTGTCATGAGTTTGTACAGCAGCGATGGCCGCTTGCTGACGGCCTCAGACAGGTTGTAGGCCTGCAGCACCTCCTGAATGATCTTGTCGAAGTGCAGGTCCCGGCCCTGGCGACGCACCGTCTGGAGGCGCTGGTTGATGAGGCTGCTCGCGATGTTGGCCCTTTCGTCCTCGTCGGCTGCGAGCTTATTCTGATTCCGCTTCCGAATGATTTGGTCCAGGTTATCGGCAAACTCACTGTCTGCTCTTTCGATCTGCAGGTTGTAGATGGCATTGAGCAGGTCAAACTGTTCGTTGGCAACGGCCAGTTTCTCGGCTTTCCGCAGGTACATCCAGGCCAGGCGGTCCACCCGTGCATCGAAAAGGTAACGGGCAAGTGATAGCTGGCCCATGATCGAGGAAGCTGCCGTGATATCCTCTTCCATGCGTTTGAGCATGATGAAATCCGTCAGATGCCGTGTCAGTCTTTTTCGGAGGGCATAGTAGGCAACCGGGTTCGGTTCGCCAGGGTATAGGCGCTCGATCAGTTGCTCCGGTCTATAGTTTTTCTTCTGCTGCAGGAGTTGAAAGAGCGCGAGGTCTTTGCGACTCTTCTTCTTTTTCTGCCGCTGGATGAAGGCAGCCAATTCCTGCTTGTCTTCCTCTGAGAGTGTATCCAATGTGATCTTCAGATCATCCATATCATCAATTAATTGAATCCAACTATCATTTTTGAATAAAAATCAATTTTTTAAAGTCTGATAAT
>NZ_JSYF01000253.1:0-12328 GCF_054824225.1 Pontibacter sp. HJ8 | reverse complement strand
AAGTGCAGGTATAAGAAATCAGGTATAGCACCACAAAAAAAGGTCCGGGATGAATCACCCCGGACCTTCAAACATTTTACATAAAGTAGTTTTATATCTGGTAAAGACATAGGCTACTATATTCCTGCCTCACG
Source organism: Pontibacter sp. HJ8 (assembly GCF_054824225.1). Taxonomy (NCBI): domain Bacteria; kingdom Pseudomonadati; phylum Bacteroidota; class Cytophagia; order Cytophagales; family Hymenobacteraceae; genus Pontibacter; species Pontibacter sp. HJ8. The sequence continues at coordinate 12,194 of NZ_JSYF01000253.1, read as the reverse complement.
CCGTATTAACTGCTGGTCGTGGCCAACTGGGGTGCGGATGCTAACTGGGCAGCTACTATCGTCTGCCACTTTCCAGCGAGCTTCAGTTCCTGGCTTAGATTCAGGCTTTCTTCCCGGTTATAAAATTCCAGTGTCTGCTCTGCATGTTTCGAATGACGCGGTATAAAAGCCAGTTCTATCCTGTCAATGATCCTGTTGCCGTTCGTTTCTGTGCTCAGGTTATTTACCCTGCATTGGCTAAGCTCGGTCAGGTCGATGACAATTTCCTGGTCCTTGCCTTCCTGTTTTCTGGTGTAGAGCAGTTTATGCTGATCCGGGGCAATGCCTATCGTGTAAATCGTGTCCCAGGTGTCATACTGCGAAATATTCAGCTGATGCTGCCCGGCTACCTGCCTGAAATCCTGTAAGAGCATCGTTATTTTCTTCTTATAATTTCTCTGAATCAAAAGCAGAGGTCCCACGAATATTAGTAGGCACAGGAGCCCGATGATGATTGTTTCTAAATCCATCTTTGTTTTTTGTAAAATACAGAATATACCCTGCCCTGGCTGATAAGCTGTCAAAGCTATCTGCGGGCTGGCTTTAAAAATTTTTGTAAGATTGAGGCGCTTGAGCGTTTCTCAAAAACTAAGAGTGGATTACCAGAAGTAATGGAAGGGGAATATGATATCACTGCTTGCCAGGCTAAGGCAAATTGCCTTTGACTGTAAAAGATACTGCGTAGCAATGCCTTGAATTCTGCACTCAGTCGAATGCCAGCTATTTACAAAGCCAAGGATATTGTTCGAATTCGGAGCAGGCAGTTGGTTAACCGGGCTTACAAAGCTATCACCGGATCTGTCAAGGAATTTAAATTTGTTTTGCCCGCTCTGGGAAAGACTTGAGCGGGGATCATCCTCGCCTATACCTACTGATGCTGTTTGGGGTATACCTACGCAGAAACCATCACCCAAGCCGCCGGCAAAAGACAGCAAAAAGGCGAGGAGCAGCAGCAGACAAGATCTTGAAAGATTACCCATTGTCCAAAAATACTCTTTTACTTGCTGATTAACCAAGAGTCCCCTTCTTATTTTGATATCAGTGACTGTAATGCTCAACTGCCTTCAGGTATAGCCTTCTTCCGGTCAGGTGTTTTAAACTACACTGGTAGGCACATGTTAGTCTGTAAGTTGGACGTGCCGCCAGAATGTGTATATTAGCTTATCCATATAACAGAATAAATCGTTAACTGAAACTGAGTCTTTACTAGCTGCAGCTAAACTAAACTGATGAGAAAAATTAAACTATTTTTCGGTACCCTTTTGCTGCTCCTGCTTTCGGGAAATAGCGTCACCGCCCAGGACTGGGCAAACTTAACCCGTTACCGGGAGGAAAATGCCAAACTCGGCTTGCCTGCTTCCGGTGAACGCAGGATTGTGTTTATGGGCAACTCGATTACAGAAGGTTGGGGAAATATTCACCCTGCGTTTTTCTCTGGTAAGCCCTACATCAACCGGGGGATAGGCGGACAAACTACGCCGCAAATGTTGCTCAGATTCCGGGCTGATGTGATCGATCTCAAGCCAGCTGTTGTCGTGATACTGGCCGGAACCAACGATATCGCCGGCAACACTGGGCCTTCCACGCTCAAAATGATAGCAGATAACATCTTTTCCATGGCGGAGCTAGCAAAAGCACATGGCATCAAAGTCGTGCTTTGCTCGGTGCTGCCTGTTTTTGATTATCCCTGGAAACCAGGTCTGCAACCGGTGGGCAAGATCACAAGCCTGAATGAACAACTCAAAAACTATGCTGCCGCGAACGGCTTCATTTACCTGGATTACTTCCCGGCCATGGCAGATGAGCGCAAGGGGCTGAAGGCGGCTTATTCAACGGATGGCGTACACCCGAACGAAGCAGGGTATAAAGTCATGGCGCCGCTCGCAGAAAAGGCAATTGCAAAAGCTTTGAATCAGAAATGATCGAGTACCAGGTATAGCCCGGGAGTCGGTAAGCCTGGGCTATACCTGGGTTGTTGAATCTTAGCCTATACCCGGGTCAGGTTTTGGAAAAAGATCAGGGGGAATAAGTATAGGAAGAAAGAAGGTTATCCGGCTTAGTTTCCAGACCTATGAATTCAGCTATACCTGTTGGTCGTCTTCGGACTCCGATTGTTTCGGACGTAGAATTTTATTGTCGACTGAGTAGCGTCCGGGGCCAACGATCATAAAGAACAGCAGCAACCCTATCACGATGACTGAAAGGGCCAGCTCATAATTATGTAAGTTGACACCGCGCTGCGGGTTTACGATCAGCAGCGCCCCAATGAGGATCGGAAACTGACAGAGGAGTGCGAGGCGGGTCAGAAAACCGAAAGCAATCATCAGCCCACCCACAATATGCACCACACTGGTCAGCATGTGCGCCTTACCGGCCGACAGGATGTCCTGGCTTGAACTGAAAATGTAAAACACATCTGTCGTATGCTCCAGGAACAAGAGGCCTTTAAAAAAGAGAAATAGCCCCAAAAGAACACGCAGACCGTCCATCCAGAGCGGATTATTGGCACTGTTGATATGCTGTGGGTGATAAAGATCCTGGGTAGTAGCCATGGCTTTAGCAGTTTAAGTCCTAAATCTATATTTTTATATATACGGGTTAGAGTCTCCTTACGGATACTGCTTCTGTTACAATTCTTTTTGGTGTCCCTCCATTTTTTATGAAAATTTAATATAAAAGCTCATGAGTTTGGCTAATATCTCCTTACTTTTGTAAACCGAATGAATGTTCAGTTGATAATAAGCTGATATGGAGCCTATAGCAGAAAAGAAGAAAGCGATCTTTGAAAGTACGTTAGACCTTGTAAGGGAAAACGGGTTTCATGGTACGCCAATGAGCCTAGTGGCTAAGCAGGCAGGCGTGGCAGCAGGCACCATTTACCATTATTTTGAAAGCAAGGAACACCTTATCTGTGAACTGTTCAAATACGTTCAGGAGCAGGTAAAAGCGGTGGTGCAAAAAGAAGACTGCGCTACAGTTTCTTTCAAAGAGTGCTTTTTTAATCTGTGGTTCGGCCTCTATACCTTCTACAGGGACAATCCGAACGTGTTTAAGTTCTTCGAACAATTTACAAACTCCCCTTATAACAAGTGCCGGGTTGGTCTGGAGCAGGATGAATTTCACCGGCTGTTGTTCGCTTTTTTTGAACGCGGCATTGCGGAAGGCCATCTCAGGCACATCAGCCCTAAAATACTGGGCACCCTGGCACACAGCAATATCATATCAACTGCTAAGATTCAGGTTGCCGGCATACTCACCCTGCAATCCGGAGAGCTGGAACAGATTCCGCTGATTCTTTGGGACGGCATGCGAAACAGATAAAACACCTTCCATACCTTGTTTTCCAGTCCAGTATTCCTTCTGTCAATTTTGAAAATTATATCAATGTTTAACCATTTAACAACAGTTTCCTTTCACACTGAAAAAAGGAATTAAAGAGATTTTACAGAAAGCAGCTATCAGGAATGAGCTTGCTTACGTTTAATACCAATCGTCAACACACAGTACATCAAGAGTATACATGAGAATTATAGAACGATTAAAGCCACTCCTGACCGGGTGTTTGCTGTTCCCAACAGTAATGCTGGCCCAGACCGGAACGCCGGCGGCCACCGACAGCCTGACACTGGAGCAGTGCGTGGAATTTGCGCTTGAAAACAGGGCCGCCGTGGAGCAAGCGAAAATAAACGAATCAATTGGAGAGCGGGAGATCAAATCCAACCTTTCCGGCTGGTTTCCACAGATAGGTGCCCGCTTCAACGGTACACACAATATCAAACTGCAGCAGCAGCCTTTTGGGGACCAGATCGTTACGCTTGGCCAAAAGTATACTTCCAATGCCGCATTGGAGGCTACCCAGACCATATTCAACAGTGACCTGTTGCTGGCATCCAAAGCAGCCCGGTTTACCAGGCAGCAACTGGATCAGCAGCTGACGGATGTGAAGATCAATACCGTTGTGGATGTGAGCAAAGCATTCTACGACGTGCTGCTCACCCAGGAGCAGTTGCGCATACTGGATGTGAACCTGGTGCGTCAGGAAAAGCAGTTCAACGATGCCAAAAGCAGGTATGAAGTAGGATTGGTGGATAAAACCGATTACCAGCGTGCCGCCATTACCCTGGCCAATATCCGGAGCGACCGGAAGCGGGCAGAAGAAGGTATCAAGGCAAGAGTGGCTTACCTGAAACAACTCATGGGCTTCCCAACCGAGCAGGACATCAAACTGGCCTATGACTACAGCGTGATGGAACAGGTCGTTCTGATCGATACCACGCAGGTGATCGCTTTCGAGAACCGGATAGAATTGCAACAGCTGCAGACCCAGCGGGAGTTACTGTTGCTCAATACGGCTTACAATAAGTGGAACTTCCTACCAACTGTTTCCGCTTTTGGCAACTACAATTTCCTGTATTTCAACAATGAATTTTCTAACCTGTATAACCAGTCTTACCCGACATCAGCAGTAGGGCTCCAGGTTTCGATGCCGATCTTTCAAGGCACCAAAAGGCTGCAGAACATCAAAATTGCCCAGCTGCAGGAAGACCGCCTGGATGTTGAAATTGAAGATACCCGCAGAGCGCTCAACACAGAATACCAGACGGTGTTAGCCAACTACAAGAGCGATTATACCGAGTGGCGTACCCTGCAGAGCAACCTCAAAATGGCGCAGGAAGTGTACGATATCATCAAGCTGCAGTATGACGAAGGCGTAAAAGCGTATGTCGATCTCATCGTGGCGGAAAGTGAGCTTCGCACCACCCAGCTCAATTATTACAATGCGCTTTATAACCTGCTGTCAAGCAAGCTGGACTACCAAAGGGCTTTAGGAAACATAAATATCAATCCATAATATCAACGAAATAAGATAATGAAAAATAAGTACGTATGGCTGGCTACAGCCATCATCAGCCCGGCAATACTGGTATCCTGTGGTAGTAACGAAGCAGCAAATCCGCCGATGAACCCGGCTGCCATGGCGGTTCCGGTGAATACCCTTAAGGTGGCAGAAGAAAAAGTGACAGGAACAGATACTTACCCTGCTACGGTGGTGCCGTTGCAGGAAGTGGAGCTGCGCCCGCAGGTGGCCGGCTATGTCACTAACATCTATGTGCGGGACGGGCAGCATGTGACCAAAGGCCAGAAACTGTATGAAATAGACCAAAGCAAGTACCGCGCTGGCCTGCAACAGGCGCGCGCAAGCCTCCAGAGTGCCAAGGCGAACCTGGCACGGGTACAAAAGGACCTGGAACGCTACGAAAGGCTGGCCGAGCGCGACGCAATCGCCAAACAGCAGGTAGACTATGCACGCACCGAAGTACAGACCGCGCAGGCGCAGGTGGCTTCGGCACAGGCGCAGGTACAGAGCGCTTCTACTGATGTTGGGTATGCCGTTATCAATGCGCCCTTTACCGGTAACATCGGTATCTCGCAGGTAAGGGTAGGGGCCCAGGTATCGCCTGGTCAGCCCTTGCTGAACACGATCTCTTCGTCTGATCCCATTGCGGTGGATTTCCCGATCAACGAGCAGGAGATCGCGCGCTTCAACAGAATGAAGCAGGGCAATCAGCCGGATTCTCTTTTCACCCTTCTGATCAATGGCGAAACGTACAAACACCCGGGTAAGCTGCTTGTTATTGACAGGGCGATCGGTCGCCAGTCTGGTACCACTACCGTCCGGATACAGTTCCCGAACCCGGATGACGTGCTGATACCCGGTATGACCGTGACGTTAGCTGTCCTCAACCAGGATATAGGGCAACAAGTGGTTATACCTCACAAAGCCGTGACAGAGCAGCTCGGTGAGTTTTATGTATATGTCGTACAGGGCGACTCGGTGGTGCAGCAGAATGTTGAACTCGGAACCCGGGTAAGTGGCAACATTGTCGTGCGCGAAGGCCTGAAACAAGGGCAGCAGATTGTAGTGGAAGGTGTGCAGAGGTTGCGCCAGGGTGCCAAAGTACAAGTGGGTGCCCCGCAGCAAGGCGGCCAGCCACAGCCTACAGGCAAGAAGTAATTTCTATCCATCTTAAGAAGAAATTAAATAAAGAAACATGATTTCAGAAGTATTTATAAGACGGCCCGTCACCGCCATCGTGATCTCAATTGTGATCGTGCTGGTGGGTGTGCTGGCCATGATGAACTTGCCTGTCACCCAGTATCCTGACATTTCACCGCCAACGGTGTCCGTGTCGGCGAGCTATACCGGTGCAGATGCCCAGACGATTGAGCAGGTAATCGCCACGCCGATAGAGACACAGATCAACGGTTCGCCGGGCATGGCTTACCTTACCTCTACCAACACCAATGGTATGTTGAGCATGACAGTTACCTTCGAAGTGGGCACTGACATTGATATTGCCACCCTGGATGTGCAGAACAGGGCCAGTATTGCCGAACCCGCCCTGCCGGAAGAAGTAAGACGACTGGGGGTGACCGTGCGTAAGCGTAACCCAAGTATCATGATGGTAATTGGAATTTACTCTCCGAAAGGCACCCATGGCATCGATTTCCTGGATAACTATACCAACATCTATGTGAAAGACGCGATGATGCGTGTGAAAGGTGTGGGGGATATCTTTGCCATCGGCCAGGACTTCAGCATGCGCCTTTGGCTGCAGCCGGATAAAATGGCCCAGTACAACATTGGTGTAAACGAGGTAACTGCCGCCATACAGGAGCAGAACATGCAGGTGGCAGCCGGTACGGTAGGTGCCACGCCGCAGCAGAGCAGCCAGGCTTTCCAGTACCCGATCACGGTACGCGGCCGTCTGCAGACGCAGGAAGAATTCGGGAATGTTATCGTGCGTACCAACCCTGCTGATGGATCCTTGGTATACCTGCGCGATGTTGCCCGCATAGAATTTGGCCAGTTTGATTATGGCAGAGGCGCCTCCATCAACGGCAATCCTGCCACCATGATGCTGATCTACCAGGCACCGGGCAGTAACGCCCTTGCCACATCCGAGGGTATTTACGCCGCGCTGGATGAGTTGAAGGCATCCTTCCCAGCCGACCTGGATTATATCGTTTCATTCGAGACCGTATCCGTGGTACAAGCCTCTATCAACGAGGTGGTGATCACGCTGGTCGAGGCGCTTATACTGGTGATCATCGTGGTGTTCCTGTTCCTGCAGAGCTGGCGTGCAACGCTAATACCTATTCTGGCTATACCTGTATCGATCATCGGTACCTTCGTGTTCTTCATTCCGCTGGGCTTTACCATCAACACGCTGACGCTGTTCGGTTTCGTGCTTTCGATTGGTATTGTGGTGGATGATGCCATCGTGGTAGTGGAAGCCGTGCAGCATTACATAGACCATGAACGGCTCTCGGCCCGGGAAGCAACCCGAAAAGCCATGAAGGACATTACGGCACCGGTTATTGCAATTGCTTTGATTCTGGCGGCAGTGTTTATACCGGTTGGTTTTATACCTGGTATCGTGGGTGGTCTGTATCAGCAGTTTGCCATCACCATTGCCATTTCGGTTCTGATTTCAGCTTTCGTGGCGCTTACGCTCACACCGGCACTCTGCTCCATCATGCTCAAGCCGATGAACGTGAACAAGAAATCCAGGGGCCTGAACAAGTTCTTCTACAATTTCAACAACTGGTTTGCCCGCACTACTGAATCCTACTCAGTGGGTGTGCGCAAAAGCATAAAAGCGGCACCGCTGGTGCTGATCCTGCTGTTGTGTGTGTATGTAGGCACGGCGGGTATGTTTGTGAACAAACCTTCGGGCTTTATCCCGACTGAGGACGAAGGCCGTCTGTTTGTATCGGTAGAGTTACCGGAAGGTGCATCAAAAAGCAGAACAGATGCTATTCTGGCACAGATGGGCGAAATTATGGCGACCGTACCTGCTGTTCGGAATTATACCGCCATCTCCGGATTGAACGCGATCAACTTCTCCTTTAAGTCGAACAGTGGTACCTTCTTTCTGCAGTTGAAGCCCTGGGAAGAACGACAGGATGAATCGGAGAAGCTTGCCGGTGTAATGGCCACTTTGCAGCAAAAGTTTGCTTCTCTTAAAGAAGCAAATGTAATTGTGGTGGCACCGCCGGCTATACCTGGTCTGGGAGCAACAGGTGGTTTTACCTTCGTATTGCAGCAGCGCCAGGCCGGCGATGTGAAACAATTGGAGCAGGTAATGGGGCAGTTCCTGGGAGCAGCCAATGCCCGTCCTGAAATTGCCATGGCGTATAGCTTCTTTAACGCCAGAACACCAGGTTACCACTTGGAGGTTGACCGTGATAAGGCGAAACAACTGGGCGTAAACGTAGCTGATATTTACGCCACCATGTCGACTTACATGGGTAGCCGTTATGTGAATGACTTCACGCGTTACGGCCGAAACTTCCGGGTGGTAGCCCAGGCAGATACGTCTTTCAGAATGGACATTGAGAGCATGAAGCAATATTATGTCATGAACAGAAGGGGGGAAGCAGTTCCGTTAAGTGCCCTGGTAAACTCGGAGGTAGAGGAAAGAGCGTCTGTGATTTCTCACTACAACCTGTTCCGTTCTGTTGACATTAATGGTAGTGCTGCACCGGGTTACAGTAGCGGTCAGGCCCTGCAGGCATTGGAGGAGGTAGCTGCTGAGGTACTGCCGGCGGGCTACGGCTATGAATTTTCCGGTCTGAGCCGTGAAGAAAAATCATCCGGCAGCACGACCATCTACATTTTCGCGCTGTCCATTATACTGGTATTGCTGCTGTTGGCAGCACTGTACGAAAGCTGGTCCGTGCCGTTCTCTATCCTGTTTGCCATTCCGTTGGGTATTTTCGGTGCCATTCTGGCGCTGACGCTACTGCCTAAACTGGATAACAACGTGTATGCCCAGGTAGGTATGATCACCCTGATCGGTCTGGCCGCGAAAAACGCCATTCTAATTGTGGAATTTGCCAAAGAACGCGTGGACCGGGGCATGGAGCTGATCGAGGCAACCATTGAGGCAGTGAAGCTGCGTTTGCGGCCTATCATCATGACCTCGCTGGCCTTTATACTCGGTGTGGTTCCGCTGGCCATGGCCTCCGGTGCCGGTGCCGTGTCACGCCAGACGATTGGCTGGGTAGTGATCGGGGGTATGCTTGCCGCAACGTTCCTGGCTATCTTCGTGGTGCCGGTGCTGTACGTGGTGATCACCCGAATAGCCTATGGCAAGAAAGGGTTGGCTGCGCTACGGGCGCAAGGCAACAATCGCCCGGATGAAGACGAAGGCGGTGACCCTGCCTATGTGAATCCGCATGCGTAACAACGTATAATGTGCGTAGAAGAAAAGCCCCGGGTAGCAAACTACCCGGGGCTTTTTTATTCCTATTCTGGCAAATTGTTATGCCATGCTGCCATGGTAGATGCCCATATAGAGACGGAGTATGACTAGAAATGTACAAGCCCAGACCCGTTGCGGTTCGGAATCATCCGCTTGATTAAACTATCTTTTCTGTGAGGCGCAGGTATAGCAACTACCAAAAAAGGCCCGGCTTCTACAGCCGGGCCTTTTGATTTTAAAGGGCGAAGTGCCTTATGAATCTAGCTTTTCCAGCAGTCGCTCCATCCAGAAGATAAGGAACAAAGCGACCAGGTTGATGCCGATGAACTTTTGGTCCAGGTCTGTGCCCAGGCTGAAGTGGAAGGAGGAGAGGGCGAGGCGAAATTTAAAGATCCAGCCTTCTACCATGTCCATGCCTATACCTATGCGCAGGCCTGCTACATACTGGAAGGCGTAGGAGCCGAAGGAAAAGTAGATAACCTGCAACACCTGGTTCACCAGTGAGAGCTTCAGACCCAGTTTTGGCTTTCGGAACAGCATGCGTCCGCAAAGAATGGAAAACACATACAGACCGACAGCGAAAATCCCGAAGCGAAGTACCTCTTGTGAGAGGACCAACTCTCCGGCAAACATGACCCAGATCGTCAGGGCGATGCCCAGTATGCCACCTGCCAGCTGATAAATAGCAAGGGCTTTTATTTGATTTCTGATTTGAGGATTCAAAGGCTGGTATTGATTTGAGATTGAAATTATAGAACACTGCGCAAAGCAGGAGACGCGTGTAAAAGTAATGAATTTAGTGGTAAGTTCCTTCCAAAACACGCTCCGGCAAACGAGGCAGACAAGCGGAAAATGCAGTGTACATAAACCGAAAAAGCCGCTCCCCGGATGGATAAGCGGCTTTTAGGGGTATAGGTATAGATCAGACTTACCCGAACTTTACGGATGTCATGGTCAGCGAACCTGCAACGGCTTTGTCATTGAAGAAGGAGACCGAATCTTTGCTGCCTTTCAAGCCCAGGGTATAGAGGAGCGGCAGGTAATGATCGGGTGTCGGTACGGACAGTTGTATCTCTCTGCCCAGGCTTTCATACTTGATCAGGGATTGGTGATCGCCTGCCGTAATGAGCTCTTTGAATGTATCATTGGCCTGGAGGGCCCAGTCAAAGCCATAGGAATCGGCGGTGAGCTTGTCCCAGGCGACCATGCGCAGGTTGTGCACCATGTTGCCGCTACCGATGATCAGCACGCCTTTTTTCCGGAGGTTATACAGTTCCTTGGACAGGTTGTAGTGGTATTCCGGACCCTTGGTATAATCCATGCTCAACTGCAGCACCGGGATGTTGGCTTCCGGGTACATGTGCCGCACGACTGTCCAGGTGCCATGGTCCAGGCCCCAGTCATGATCGAGTTCTACAGCTGTTGTCTGAAATAAGGCCGCCGTCTCTTTGGCCAGTTCAGCGTGCCCGGGAGCAGGATACTGCACGTCGAACAGTGCCTGCGGAAAGCCGCCAAAGTCGTGAATGGTTTTCGGGAAATCCATGGCCGTGATCCGGGTGCCCTTGCTGAGCCAGTGAGCCGATACTACCAGAACAGCTTTGGGAACAGGTATATCCTCCGCCATCTTCTTCCACCGCTGTGAAAACGCATTGTCCTCTATGCCATTCATGGGGGAACCATGCCCGATGAAGAGGACAGGCATCAGCTGCCCGTCTTCTTTCAACCCGTCTGTAAATTTACTGAATGCTGACAACGTTGTCATACCTGCTACTCCTGTGATTAATGTTTTAATGAATGTCTTGCGCTCCATAATCATGCATTTGCCGGTGCTATTCCTACCTGACGCGTGTTACAGCAGGGTATGGACAGCACTAGGTTCAGGGGCTTATTTTAGATTGCTTACAAGTTGCTTCGCGTACGTTATGGTATCAACAGGGGCGCGACCCAGCAATGCCTGCAGATCATTTCCGGTATAGTCCAGCGCGCCGTTCACAAACGTTTCTGCTACGATCACACTCATTACAATGGCTTCTTCCGGTAAACCTATCTGCTTCAACTGGGCTTTGAAAGCGTCAACCGGAACATCGGTATAAGTTATGTCTTTGCCTGTCGCTTCGCTTAAAGCAGTGGCAATTTCACTTAACGTAAGGGCACTACCCGACGTAAGCTCGTAGGTCTTGTTCTCATGGCCGGCCGGCTGTGCCAACACATTTGCCGCCGCTTCAGCCATCTCCGTGCGTAGTGCAAAATTCACCTTTTTGCCATTGCTCGGGAAATACCAAGCCCCGCTTTCCAGGGCGTTTCCTAAGAACAGCGGCAGAAATTCGGTATAAAATGTATTTCGCAGGATGGTATACTTCACGCCGGAAGCTTTCAGAACCTTTTCGGTGTCCGCATGATCCGAAGACAAAGGACTAAGCAATTTGTCTGCCTGGGCCATGCTGGTATATACAATGTGCTGCACACCTGCTTCTTTGGCCGCGTTGATGACGTTCGTATGCTGGCCTACTCTGTCTTCCATGGAACCGGACGAAACCAGCAAAAGGGTTTCTATACCTTGCATAGCCTGCTGCAATGAAGCAATATCATAGTAATCACCAATCCGAAGATCTACTCCTTTTTCTTTCAAGGCAGCACCTTTTGCTTCCTCGCGAACCAAACCCGCTATTTTTGCATCCGGATTTTGCTTCTGCAAAAAGTCGATTGCTGCACTACCCAAATGTCCGTTTGCGCCTGTTATCAGTATCATATCGTGTGTCTTTTATCGTTTAAAATTTTATTTAATTCTGTGTAGCTGCTATACCTGCTGCAGGTATAGCACCGGTTCAAAACCGATCGTCCGGATCAGGTTTGCTGTATTGTTAAGAGCTTCTTGGTCACCCC
>NZ_JSYF01000252.1:0-12186 GCF_054824225.1 Pontibacter sp. HJ8 | reverse complement strand
GTTAGCCGGGCGATACCTGGTGCTCGTGCCGTTTTCAAACACGGTAAGCGTATCCAAAAAGATCGTAAGCAAAGAAGAACGAACACGCCTCAAGCGCCTGATCACCTCGATCAAGCCTGAGAATTTTGGTGTGATCATTCGGACGGTAGCAGAAGGACGTGAAGTGGCAGAGCTCGACAGAGACCTGCGCAACATGGTCGATAACTGGGAAGAGGGTTTTAAGTCGCTGAAGCTGGCTAAACCAAATGACAAGATCATTGGGGAGTTAGGCCGTTCTTCTTCCATTTTGAGGGATTTAATGAATGAAAGTTTTGACAACATAGTAGTGGACGACGAATCACTCTATGATGAGATCAAAACGTACATCGGCAGTATTGCTCCGGATAAACTAAGGATCCTGAAGCACTACACCGGTAAAACCAAAACCTTTGAACACTTCAACATTGAGCGGCAGCTGAAAGCTGCTTTCGGTAAAACAGTGACTATACCGGGAGGCGGATACCTGGTCATAGAGCACACCGAAGCACTGCATGTGATCGATGTAAACAGTGGGAACAAATCCAATACCGAAACCGATCAGGAGGCCACAGCGCTGAATGTGAACATGATGGCTGCCAAAGAAGTGGCCCGTCAGTTGCGCCTCCGGGATATAGGTGGTATCATAGTAATTGACTTCATCGATATGAAGTCGCCCGAAAACCGCCAGAAAGTATACGAGGTAGTGAAAGAGGAGATGAAGAGCGACCGTTCGAAATCTACCATTCTGCCTATCTCGAAGTTCGGCCTAATGCAAATTACGCGTCAGCGTGTAAGGCCGGAACAAAACATTGTGACCGGGGAAGTATGCCCTACCTGTAACGGCACCGGTAAAATAACAGCAAGTATTCTGATTACAGATGAAATTGACGTAGCGGTAGACGACCTGCTCACGAGCCACAATCACAAGAGCCTGACCCTGTACGTGCACCCTTTCCTGTATACCTATTATACAAAAGGGGTCTTCTCGAAACAGATGAAATGGTTTTTCCACTACTTCAAGTGGATCAAGTTTGTAAAAGACACTTCGCTGGGCATCACGGACTTTAAAGTGATGGACGATCGGGGTGAAGAAATTGAACTGCGCACCGCCTTATCCGAGGTAAACGAGGTGCAGGAAAAAGAAGAAGTTTAAATCAGATACTTAACAATAAAAAAGCCGCTTCGATTATCTCGAAGCGGCTTTTTTATTAGCAATGAAGCAGGTTAGAACTTAACCCCCACGTCTATGGAAACACCGTTGTTCTTAACGGAAATGTTTTTGTCATTTAGAACGTTCTTGTAGTACTTGTCAATATTGCTCAAGCCACGGTGATACGTAATGCCACCAAATAATTTAGTGCTCTGGCCTAGCTGCATTTCTGCTCCGGAACCAAGTATGGCATCTGTCTCAAAAACATTGAAGCGTTTGGCAGTCTTCTCGCCGTTGATGATCTTTTTGTTGTTAACCTGCGCTGCCACCTTAGTATTAAGCGAACCTCCCACCTGGAAATAAATGACTACATCAGGAGCTACTTCGTTGGTAAATAATTTTAAGGTAAGTGGTATTTCCAGGTATTGTACGGTTATATCATCTTTGTAAGTGCTCGCCGGATTGCTACCATCCTGAGGATCGTAGGTGTAGCTGATCTTGGCGCCTTTGCTGCGGTACATAAGTCCTGAACTGAAGGCATAATTGTTAGAGAAGAAGTAATCTCCTACCACACCAACACCAACGCGCAGTGTATTGCTGGTCTTCTCAAAATTGTGCCTGTCTTCCGCTATAAAACGATTGCTCGAAATAGTGGGTGAAAACTGTACGCCTATTTCCAATTGAGCCATAGCAGAGGAAGCGATGCCTAAAAACAGCACCAATAATGTAAGTCTTTTAAGTTGCATAAGTAAATTGAGGAGTTAATTTTACTCTAATACGTGAGAACCCTGTACTTTTGTGTTAAATATACGGCAATGTATTATAGATTACTATTACTCGCAACCATCGTGTTGCTTTTTGGTTGCAAGAAGAAAGGTTGTGAAATTCCGGAAGAGTTTGAGCGCATACCCGTAGAGGTCGAAATAGAGCGCCTGGAAAAGCCTTTTTTCGCTGCTTCATCGAAAGAAGACATTGTAAAATTCCTCCGGGAGAATCCTATGTTTGCCGATCGTTTTCTGCAGCAGAAAGGCTATCCCTCTGATTCAGCTCTTATTAACTCCCTGTATGGCCTGGCAACGAACCCGGAGCTGAAAAAACTGGCGGGTGAAGCGGAGCAGAAGTTTGGCAATATGGAGCAGGAACAACAGCTGCTGGAGAATGCTTTCAAGGGCGTCAAATATTATTATCCTGAATTTCAGGTACCGCAGGTCAAAACTTTTGTTTCGGGCCTGAACCAGGATCTGCTGGTGTCGGATAGCCTGCTGGTGCTGGGGCTTGATTTTTTTATCGGTAAAGATGCCAGCTTCCGGCCCGATACTTATGAATATATTTTGAAGCGGTATGAGCGACCGAACATGGTACCCGCTGCCATGCTGCTGCTATCCAATCGTTTCAACAAAGTTAGTTTCCTGGACAGGAACCTCCTGGCAGAAATGATCAATACCGGAAAGGCGTACTATTTTGTTCAATCCATCATGCCCTGCACGCCTGATTCCCTGATCATCGGGTTCAGCGGACAGCAGCTGGCCGATATTCACCACAACGAAGGAAGGATCTGGGGGCATTTTGTGGAGCAGAGCCTGCTGTATGAGAAAAGTCCGTTCGTGGTGAACAAATATATCGGTGAACGCCCCAACACACCCGAGGTAGATCCGAAGGCGCCGGGGAGGCTGGGCACCTGGGTAGGCTGGCAGATTGTGCGTAAGTATATGCAGCGTCACCCGGAGGTGACCTTGCAGGAGCTGATGGCCAACGAGGATTACCAGAAAATTTTTACAAATTCTAAATACAAGCCAGAGAAGCGGTAAACGTACCTGCCTGACTGCTTTCCTATACCTGCGCTGCATGCACATAGCCATTTTTAACCAGCATCATCACAACCCTGACTGCCCCGCTACCTGCCGGCATTATACCTTTCTGGAGTATCTGGCGAAGCGGCACAAGGTGAGTCTGGTGACAAGCAGCGGCTGGAAGCAACTCCGGATAACGGATAACTATAGCTGGGTGCCGGAAGGGGTGGAGCTCTATGAGCAGGTGGTGCCGTACAGCAACAAGATGGGTATAGGACGACGGCTGGTATCTTACGGCGGATTTGCAGCCTACAGCCTCACCAAAGGCCTGGCTATACCTAAACCTGATGTGATCTGGGGCGTGTCAACGCCCCTGTCTACTCCCTGGATGGCAGACCGGGTAGCCAAGCTGCGGGGGGTGCCGTGGGTGTTTGAAGTGCAGGACCTGTGGCCAAGTTTCCCGATAGAGATGGGAGCCGTGAAAAAAGAATGGCTGCAAAGGAGGCTATACCAGCTGGAAAACAAACTCTACCGCAGCGCAAGTCATATTGTTCCGCTCTCCCCGGATATGGAGAGTTATGTGGCAGCGCAAGGCATAACACATGATAAAATAACTACCATTCTCAACGGTACCGATCTGGAGATGGTTGATGCTGTTACACCGGAACAGGTGGAGGCACTGCGTCGGCAATACAAGCTGCAGGGCAAGCAGGTGGTGCTGTATGCAGGCACGTATGGCCGGGCCAATAACATCCCGACGATCATGCAGGCGGCAGAGGCACTGGCGGATCATCCTAATATCACCTTTGTGCTGGCCGGCGGTGGGTATTATGAGGAGGAACTGCAAAAACTGGCAAAGCGACTACCGAATCTGCGCCTGCTCCCGCCTCAACCCAGGCCTGAAGTTTTCAAGCTGTTTAAGCTGGCTGCTCTTTCCCTGGTCTCTTTTAATGACCTTCCGGTTCTGGCGTCCAACTCTCCCGCTAAACTATACGACAGCCTAGCCTGCAGTACTCCGGTCATTGTGACAAACCCAGGCTGGACAAAATCTTTGGTTGAGCAGCATGGCTGCGGCAGGTATAGCCCTGCCGGTCAGCCTACTGCCTTGGCCGAAACCATAAGGCAGCTGCTGGCTTCGCCCGAAGAACTAAAAGAGGCCGGACTGCGAGGAGCAGCTGTAGCCCGGGAGCAGTTCGACAGGCAATTACTGGCCCGGCAGATGGAAGATGTTCTGTTAAAGGTGGCTGCCAAAGCAAAATAATCTCTTACTGGTAACCCGTATTCTCCCCCTTTTTAGTCGGTCAGTAAAAGGTCATCATCCTCACAGAAAGCTTCTGTTTTCTGTCCCTTCTTCAGCTAATTCATAAGTTGAAAAAACGTATCCGATAAACAGCATGCTTCTGCTACGATCCCATTCTGTTCCCGGTTGGTTTTGAATCATTAGTAAAGCATTGATTGTGACGTTTTTGTTGCTTCCGCTGTCTTCTGTGTTAGACCCCTTCATAATTTTTGGCACAACCTTTGGATATAGCCTGCTCGGCATGACATACTAGAAGACGTAAACTTTGCTACTACTTAAACTAACCAAAAGGTCAAGAGAAGATGAAGAAGATAATTGCAGTATTATCGTTAGGGATGTTGGTTGCTGGTAGCTCTTACGCCCAGACTACACCTCAGAAAGATCAGAAAGATAGGAAGGCACGCACAGAACTCCAGGGCGCCCGGGCGGAAAAAGTCAGGAAAAGCCCAGAAGAGATGGCCCGGATGAAAACAGAGAGGTTGTCTCAGAAGCTAGACCTGAATGCCACGCAGAAGAATCAGCTACAGGCGCTGAACCTGCGACAAGCGGAGGAGATGAAGGCCATGCGTGAAAGGTATAAAGGCACTGAGGACAAAGCGCAGCTGCGTGAAGCCAAGAAAGCCAGCCACGACAAATGGCAGGCAGAGTTAAAAAGTATCCTGACGGAGAAGCAGTATACACAGTATGAAGCTGACCGGGTAGAGATGCACCACAAGCGTGGAGAAGGAAAGTCCGGTCATAAAAGCCAGAAAAGCGGCGAGATGAAGAAGCAGGGTACCTGATCATGTAATACCTAATAATCTACATACAGAAAAAGGCGGGCTACTAGCTCGCCTTTTTTTATACCTATACCTATACCTATACCTGCTGGTCTGTCGCTAAACTATAACCCGCCTACTTTATTCTCGGGATCATCCGGGATGTTGGGGAAATTTTTCTGAAAGAAGGCACAGAAGTGCGTGAGCGGGCATTCTTCGCACTTGGGCCGCCGGGCAAGGCAGATGTAGCGCCCATGCAGAATAAGCCAGTGGTGCGCTTTGGCAATGAGTTCCTGCGGCAGGTTGGAAACCAGCTCCCGTTCCACTTCCAAAGGCGTTTTGGCAGCCTTGGATACCAGGCCCAGCCGCTTACTCACGCGGAACACGTGCGTATCCACGGCCATGGCCGGCTGGTTCCAGATCACGGAAACGATCACATTGGCCGTCTTGCGGCCTACGCCAGGTAGCTTGACCAGTTCCTCCACCGTGCTGGGCACTTCCGACTGAAACTGTTCTACCAGCATCCGGCCCAAGCCAGCCAGGTGTTTGGCCTTGTTGTTAGGGTAGGAGATACTCTTGATGTAAGGCAGTATTTCCTCAGAAGAAGAGGCTGCTAAGTGTTCGGGTGAGGGAAACGCTTCAAAAAGAGCAGGCGTCACCAGGTTGACGCGCTTATCGGTGCACTGGGCACTGAGCACGACAGCCAATATCAGTTCATAGGGGTTGGTATACACCAACTCCGTCTCAGGCTCCGGAAAGTTGTGAGTAAAATACTCGATCAGGTGCCTGTAGCGTTCTTTCTTGAGCATAAAAAAAGTCTGCAGTCTTTACGACTGCAAACTTAAGCTTTTTGAGTAATTTAAAATGTTATTCACACTTCGCTCACTCGGGCTTTTTGAGGCATCGCTAAGCAAACGTTGGATCAGCAGGAGTTCAGAGCAGCCGTCAGCTAACTCGTTGTCGTGCATTAAGGCTGTTTCCAGTTGCTCGCGGGCATCATCTGCCAACTCATCGTATACGTACTGGATCAGCTCATTCTGAGTAGAGGTTTTTATCATAAGCAAACGTGCTATTAAGCATCTTTTTTCTTAGGTTAATTAATGCGTAGCGCATACGACCTAAAGCTGTATTGATGCTCACACCGGTTGCTTCGGCTATCTCCTGGAAGCTCATATCGGCGTAGTGCCGCATCATGAGTACTTCCCGCTGCGCTTGTGGCAGTGTCTGGATCAGCTCACGCAGACGTGCATGGGTGTCCTCTTTGATCTGCAACGACTCGGCAGAGTCTTCGGCAAATGACAAAGCATTGAACACATTGCTGCCGTCTTCCAGCGTGATCATCGGGCTTCTCTTCTCTTTACGGAAAAAGTCGATTGCCAGGTTATGGGCAATGCGGCATATCCAGGAAGAAAATTTGCCTTCTTCGTTATACCGACCGCCTTTCATGGTGTGGATGGCCTTGATAAAGGCATCCTGCATCAGATCTTCGGCAGTATACGTGTCTTTAACAATCAGTAAGATCGTAGTGAATACTTTGTTCTTGTGTCTGTGTACTAGCTGTTCAAACGCATTTTCGTTACCTGCGATGTAGAGCGTTACCAACGCGGAATCGCTCAGCTGGGTAGTTGTATTCATCGTAAAGCTACATTAGTTTAACGTAGAGCTTTATATCATATTGTGGCGTTTAGCTTTAAGAACAAATATTTTTGTGAAGTGTAAATCAAATATAGATAAAGCATTTTGACTGTGCAACTACAGTCCCCTCTCCTTACTAAAAAAATATTATTAGAGCTATATGTTAGGAAATTAATTACTATTGTCTAATATACGTTGATATATTATAAGTGTATATGGTCTGAGTTAAATTTAATTTTCCACATATATCGGAAGCTGTTTTTATCATTTCAAAGGCACATATCGGGCTAGAAAAGCGTATTTTATCTCTGCATCGAGGCAAAAAAAACGGGGAGAAGGAGCCGCTGCCGTGGCGGTTCCTTCTCCCCGTTCAGAAGGTATAGATCAGCCCTTTCTCAGGCAGTCAGTTCTTTGCCTATTACACCGATCAGGCCCATTTTCATCTGGAAAACCTGGGCGATGCTGCTGGCTTTCTGCTTCAGTTCCTGGGTTTTTTCTCCTTCGAACAGGCTATCAGCCGTCTGAGTGAATAGGTCGACCCAGCGGGCAAAGTGCTGCCGCTCCACAGGTAGTCTCAGATGCTTCGGAAAAGGCTGCCCTTTGTAAGCCATCGTGCCGAAAAGAACGGAGCTCCAGAAACTGTACATAACCGGCAGGTGATGCTCCCAGTTTACCTGCGCAAACCCGTTAAAGACCGGACTTAACAGGTCGTCTTCATTTACCTTGTCGTAAAACGTGTCAACCAGCAGCTTTATATCCTGCTCGTCCTTGATATCTGCCTTCATCTTCTAACTGCTTTAGGGTTAGTGGTAGTGGTGCCAACAGGTGCGGTGGCCGCTACTTGCGGGGCGTGTGGTCGAAAGCCCCTTCGTTTCTGCTGCCACCCTTAGAATTTGCAACCGGGCACCTGGGGTCTACAAAGGTAGGGTGTCTCCACATCCAGAAAAATGATATTGGTCACTAAATCATAGAGGAAGTAGCCTATCTGTCTCAGGTATAGGCATGAGTCGTACAGTTCAGGCCGGATCTAATGTATAGGTGGTAGTATAGAGGGCCGGTATAAGCAGGGAAAGTAGCGGGCAAAAAAAATCCTTCGAGAGTGCTGAGGGCCCGGGCGAAGGATAGGTGAATGAATTTTTTTTGAGGCTGTTACTCCCTGCTATAGCCTTTCAGGCGATTCAGGATCAGCAGCAAACGACGGTTGATCTCGCGTTCTTCTACCGGAGCACATTGTGCGGTAATATCATATGGCTTCTTCAGTTTTGCCTCAACAGCTTTCAAATGCTCTAAATAACACTCGAGTGTTGTGCAGGATATGGTGCTGAGCGACTGATCGGCATGATCTGAAATGGCCTTTGCATTCAGGTTGATGGCCTTAGCGATCTCAGTATTAATCAGTTTGGTCACATCTGAGCCTGATGTAATTTCTTGTAGGTATACCTTCCTCTCAATGTTCTCCAGTAATTTACGGATATCAAGTTGTTCCATAAGTCGATAGTTTAAATAATTCAAAATTCTTAAAAGCGAGTGCTTCTGATGGAGTTGCTCGAAGAAATATTCAGGCGCGGGGTAAGCGACATGCAGACTTCGCTGGCAGATTCGGAAGAAGCCAACTCCCCTGCCTCATCAGGTATAGAGCGCCACATACGGCAGACAGTGAAACTACTGAAGGAAAAGAAGGATTTCTGGAGGCTGCTGCACAGTATACGGTTGCAATCGCCCGTTGTGCAGCAACTGATGGCCGACAGGAACGGACAGAGCAGCAGCACGGAGTCACAGATCAGGCAAAACCTGATTGAAGCCGGTATACCTTTCCCGGACCTGGAAGCAAAGCTGCTTTTTGCCTCGCTGGATGGGATGGCCCAGCATTTCCTGCTCATTGAAAGTTATCCGATAGACGATGTGGCCACTTTACTGATTATGAAGTATAAGAAATGATTCTGGCTGATTTTAAGCGAACTAACTCCTAAACCTTTTAACGGAAGAACCTATGAACTCTCCTGCATGGCTTGACCGGATATTGTATCCGTTTGCACACCACACGCTACAGCTTCAGAACGGGCAAATGCATTATGTAGATGAAGGCCAGGGGGAGCCTGTCGTGTTTGTGCATGGCACTCCGACCTGGTCTTTTGTGTGGCGGCAGCAGATCAAGGCTTTGAGCAGGACACACCGCTGCATTGCCCCGGACCACTTGGGCTTCGGCCTGTCAGCTAAGCCGGCTGGTTTTGCCTATACCCCCGAAGCGCATGCTCTTAATCTAGAGCAACTGATCGGGGAGCTTCAGTTGAAGAACATCACCCTGGTAGTACATGATTTTGGCGGCCCGATTGGCCTGAGCTACGCGCTTCGGCACCCGGAAAATGTGAAGCGTATCGTGATCCTGAACACCTGGATGTGGAGCCTGGAAGAAGAGAAGCAGATTATGAAAATCAGCAGCTTCATGAGCGGCAGCTTAGGCAGATTCCTATACCTGAATCTGGGATTTTCACCCCGCATGCTGCTCCCCAAAGGCTACCACGAACGCCGGCATCTGAGTAAAGACGTTCACCAGCACTACCTCAAACCACTCAACAATGCGCAGAACAGGCTCGGCACCTGGCACTTCACCGCTGCCCTGAAGGAATCCGGATCCTGGTTCGATCAACTCTGGCAGCAACGCGAAAATCTACGTGGTATACCTATGCTTATCCTTTGGGGAGATAAAGACGCCCTGCTGCCTCTGAGCCTGCTCGAAAAATGGCAGAAGACGTTTCCGGAAGCGCAAGTGCGAAGGTATAAAGCCGGTCATTTTGTGCAGGAAGAAAAAGGAGGAGAGATTGCAGACGCGCTGAAAGAATTTATCCAGGGCTAAGTCTGTTTCAGCTAAGGTATGGTATACCTGCCGATGCTTTACATAATAAATCCACTTGCCTATTTTTTGTGCCGCTCCTGCAACACGGCCACCACATCGCTGAGTTCCAGGCCGGAAGCCGCCAGCAGAACCAACAGGTGATATAGCAAGTCCGCTGCTTCGCCTTTCATGGTGTCGAGCTTTCCGGCTACGGCATCTATTACGGTTTCTACGGCCTCCTCTCCTACTTTCTGGGCAATCTTGTTTATGCCTTTGTCAAACAGGAAATTGGTATAAGAACCTTCCACCGGGTTGATTTTGCGCTGTTGAATTACTTCTTCCAGCTGCGCAATGAACTGGATGGCTTTAATTCTTTTAGCGGCTTCTTCTTCCCCAAAACAGCTGGTGGCGCCGGTATGGCAGGTTGGGCCGTTTGGCTTCACCTTGATCAGGAGCGAATCGTTGTCGCAGTCTTCGGTTATACTGACCACTTGGAGCGTGTTTCCCGAAGTTTCCCCTTTGGTCCAGAGACGGTTTTTGGAGCGAGAAAAGAACGTTACCAGTCCCTCCTGCTGCGTTTTCTCCAGCGCCTCCTGGTTCATGTAGCCCAGCATGAGCACCTGGCTCGTTTGTTCGTCCTGAATTACAGCCGGCACCAGCCCGCCCATTTTATCAAAATCTAGTTTCATAAAGTTCTGAGTCTCGAGTTCTGAGTGCTGAGTTTTTATTCACCTATTCACTCATTCAAAATTATATCCGCACCTCCACGCCCTGCTTTTTCAGGAAACGCTTCAGGTCCGGGATCTCCAGTTCGCGAAAGTGGAACAGGCTGGCAGCTAAAGCGGCGTCGGCGTGTGCTTTGTTGAAAGCGTCGGCAAAGTGCTGCATGTTGCCTGCGCCGCCTGAGGCAATTACCGGAACAGAAACTGCTTCGGAAACAGCTTTGGTGATGTCAAGCGCAAAGCCTGCTTTGGTACCATCGTTGTTCATACTGGTCAATAGGATCTCGCCTGCTCCCAGGTCTACCACTTTCCGTGCCCAATCCACTGTGCCGTGTTCGGTTTCAATAGTGCCGGCGCGCGTATACACCTTCCAGCCGGTTGCATCGGTATACTTGGTATCAATGGCAACGGTAACGCACTGACTGCCGAAGCGATTGGACAGCTCCTCGACCAGTTGTGGGGTCCGGATCGCCGATGAGTTGATGGATACTTTATCAGCTCCCGCCATGAGCAACACTTCCACATCCTCCACAGAACCAATGCCTCCTCCTACGGTGAAAGGTATGTCGATGTGCCGGGCAATGTCGCGAACGAGTTCGGCAAAGGTTTTACGCTCTTCGTTCGTAGCCGTAATGTCCAGGAAAACGAGTTCGTCGGCTCCCTGTGCGGCATACCATTTGGCCAGTTCAACCGGATCGCCGGCGTCGCGGATGTTCTCAAACTGTATGCCTTTCACACAGCGGCCATTCTTGATATCCAGGCACGGGATAATGCGTTTGGTTAACATATAAATCGATCTAAATCTTTTAAGGCAATGGTGCCTTCGTAGATGGCTTTGCCGATGATAGCGCCTTTTACGCCGATCCCCTGCAGCTCTTCCAGGTCTTCTACTGTTGTTACGCCACCGCTTGCAATGATGCCAGCTTCCGGCAGGATTAGCTGTAGGTGGCGGTACGTAGAGATGGATGGGCCCTGCAATTTGCCGTCTTTGCTCACATCGGTGCAGATGAACAACTTGGCACCTGTTTGCACATAGCCGGAGATAAAATCCTGCAGCGGGTATTTGCTCTCTTCGGTCCAGGCGCTGATGGCGATGTTCGTTCCTTTAAAATCTGCCCCGATGATGATCTTTTCCGCGCCATACTTGATCAACCAGCTTTTCACAGTATCCGGTTCACGTACGGCTATACTTCCTGCCGTGATCTGGGCCGCCCCGGCGTCAAACGCTTGCTTTACAGCCTCGTCGGATTGCAAGCCACCGCCAAAATCGATGGTCAGACCGGTGTTGGCTGCTATACGCTCCAGCACGGCCAGGTTTACAGGCTTTTTGGCACGGGCACCGTCGAGGTCCACCAGGTGCAGGCGCCGGATACCGTGCGCTTCGAAACGTTTGGCTACTTCCAACGGGTTGCTGTCGTAGGTGGTTTGCCGGGCAAAATCGCCTTCGGTCAGGCGCACGCACTGGCCGCCGATAATGTCAATGGCAGGGATGATTTCCATCATAAGGCTAAAAAGTTTTTGAGAATTCGGGAGCCGGCAGGCCCGCTTTTTTCAGGGTGAAACTGCGCGGCATAAAAGTTTTTGTAGTGCAAGGCAGCCGAAAAAGGCTCCGGATAGGCTGTCTGAGCTATTGTATACGCGCTCATGGGCACATAATAACTGTGCACATAGTATACAAAGTCCTGCTCGTTTATACCTGCAAAAAGCGGTGATTGTAACTTCTCCAGCTGGTTCCAGCCCATGTGCGGCACCTTCAGCTCCGTCTGGAAACGCTTGACCTGTAGCGGAATAATGCCTAGTAGGTCGGTATCGCCTTCTTCGGAGTGCTGGCAGAGCAGCTGCATGCCCAGGCAAACGCCAAAAAACGGCTGCTCCAAGGTAGGCAGCAACTTGTCCAGGTTGCGGGCTTTTAGCTGCGCCATGGCCGAAGAAGCCTCTCCTACGCCCGGGAAAATAACCTTGTCGGCAGACTTGATGGTC
>NZ_JSYF01000251.1:0-19159 GCF_054824225.1 Pontibacter sp. HJ8 | reverse complement strand
TGCCATTGCGGATGAAGGATCGGATAGAAACCAAAGAATTAGGATAGGAGCAAGCTTCAGATGGTATCCCAAAAGCACAAAAAAAGCAGCCCGGTTAGGGGCTGCTTTTTTTAGGATTCCATCACAAAGACAATGATGGAGAAAAGTGTAGCTGAAGATCCTTAGAAGTGAATCTTCAGAAGGATTTGTTTAACTCTGCTGTCCCCCTATTCTATTATCCTTTCTAGTTTTCATGAAGGACAACACAATACTAATGGTCAGGATCAAAGCAATGACCAGCAGGGATATAAACGTAGGAATCTTGTAGATATCCACCATGACCATTTTCAGGCCTACGAATACCAGTATGATGGCCAGACCGTAGGACAGGTATACAAAGCGGTCTACCACGTGGGCAAGGGCAAAATACAGAGAACGCAGGCCCAGGATAGCAAAGACGTTTGAGGTATAGACGATGAATTGGTCCTGCGTAATGGCCAGTATAGCCGGAATACTGTCAACTGCAAAGATCAGGTCGGTGGCTTCGATCAATATCAGCACCAGGAACAGGGGGGTCGCAAACCGCTTGCCGTCCTGCTTCACGAAGAATTTGTCCCCATGCAGTTGGTTGGTGACCGGCATGATTCTTCGGAAGAACTTGATGACCGGGTTGTTTTCCGGATCTATGGCTGCACCCTTCTCTGTAAACATTTTGTAGCCGGTATAGATCAGGAAGACGCCAAAGATGTAGACACTCCAGTGAAATTTCTGGATAAGGGCGACACCGGCGAAAATAAAGATGATCCTCATGACAAGGGCACCAAGAATACCCCAGAACAGGATCTTGTGCTGATAAATGGCAGGTATCTTGAAATAGCCGAAGACAAGCACAAACACGAATATATTGTCTATACTAAGGGATTTTTCGATCAGGTAACCAGTCAGGAACTCTACAGCCTTGGCCTCCCCGAACCAATAATAGATAAGGCCATTAAAAACTAAGGAAAGGCTGATCCAGACACCCGACCAGGTCAGTGCTTCTTTCACAGATACGACATGCGCCTTCCGGTTAAAAACTCCTAAGTCGAGCGCGAGCATAAGGAGTACAAATACATTGAACCCTATCCAGAATGAGGCATTTACTTCCATAAGTGTTTATTTAATTTAATAAGCTACAATTCTTACAAGGTGTTTCTTATAAGAAAGGCCTTTTTTGTTTATTTGTTTTAATTAGTTAAAGCGCGTTTTAAGCGCATGCCATTCGCAATACTTTTTGAAACGTCAGCTATCCTGTTTGCAGGACAAAGGCGGTCTAATTATATGTTATTTCTTAATAGCTCTCCGAATCTGATTGCTGAAAATTTCAAACAGAGACCTGTTGCGGATAAAGGAAAAGCAACCCTTTCAGGAGCTGCTTTTCCTTATCTGCAACAGGTAGAAGCTATACCTTACTTCAGGCTGCCGATCATATCTTCCGGCTTCACCCACTCGTCGTACTGCTCGTTGGTAAGCAAGCCCAGCTCAATGGCGGCTTTGCGAAGGGTGGTGCCTTCCTTGTGCGCTTTCTTGGCGATCTTGGCGGCATTATCGTAACCGATGTGCGGGTTCAGGGCCGTTACCAGCATCAGCGAGTTCTCCAGGTTTTCTTTGATTCGGGCCGTGTTGGGCTCTATACCTACCGCACAGTGCTTGTCGAACGAGTCGCAGGCATCCGCGATCAGCTGGGCACTCATCAGCAGGTTAAAGATCATCACCGGTTTGAACACGTTCAGCTCGAAATGGCCGTTCATACCTCCTACCGAGATTGCCACGTCGTTACCGATCACCTGGGCACACACCATGGTCATGGCCTCCGCCTGCGTTGGGTTCACTTTGCCCGGCATGATGGAAGAACCTGGCTCATTCTCCGGGATGATGATCTCCGCTATACCTGAACGCGGGCCGGAAGCCAGTAAACGGATGTCGTTGGCGATCTTCATCAGGCTCACGGCCAGTTGCTTCAGGGCTCCCGACGTTTCGACGATGGCATCGTGTGCCGCCAGGGCTTCGAACTTGTTGGGTGCAGTAATGAAGGTATGGCCAGCGTACTGCGAGATTTTCTTGGCTACCAACACGTCGTATCCCGCCGGCGTGTTCAGGCCTGTACCAACTGCAGAACCACCCAATGCCAGTGTGCTCAGGTGCTCCAGCGTATTACGAAGCGCCTTCATGCCGTAATCCAGCTGGGCTACATAACCGGAAAGCTCCTGGCCCAGGGTAAGCGGCGTGGCATCCATCAGGTGCGTGCGGCCGATCTTCACCACGTTCATGTAAGCTTCTGCCTTGCTGTTCAGCGTGTCGCGCAGCTTCTGTACCATCGGCAGCGTGTGCTCTACCACTTTCTTATAAGCGGCAATGTGCATGGCTGTCGGGAAGGTGTCGTTCGAGGACTGCGACTTGTTTACGTCATCGTTCGGGTGGATCTTCTTTTTCTCGTCCATCAGGTTGCCGCCCAGCAGTACGTGTGCGCGGTTGGCTACCACTTCGTTCACGTTCATGTTCGACTGCGTGCCGGAACCTGTCTGCCATACCACCAGCGGGAACTCATCGGCCAGTTGGCCGGCAAGGATCTCGTCGCATACCTGGGAGATGATGTCGGCTTTGTCTTGCGCCAGTACACCCAGTTGGGCATTGGCCTGGGCCGCCGATTTCTTAAGTATGGCAAACGCTTCGATCACTTCCTTCGGCATCAGTTGGCCGCCGATCGTGAAGTTTTCTTTTGAGCGTTGGGTCTGGGCACCCCAGTATTTGTCAGCAGGCACCTCTACAGGTCCCATGGTATCTTTTTCTACGCGAACTTGCATATCAGTTTATGTTAGGTTAAGGAATTTCTGTTAGTGCAAAACTACAAAAAAGTTTAATCTG
This sequence comes from Pontibacter sp. HJ8, assembly GCF_054824225.1. Classification (NCBI taxonomy): domain Bacteria; kingdom Pseudomonadati; phylum Bacteroidota; class Cytophagia; order Cytophagales; family Hymenobacteraceae; genus Pontibacter; species Pontibacter sp. HJ8. The sequence goes on along the minus strand of NZ_JSYF01000251.1, from coordinate 16,276 downwards.
TTCTGAATCACGAATTGTGACTTATACCTCCTGCCCAACTCAGAACTCGTGACTCAGAACTCAGAACTATACCTACCGGATAACCCGCTTGCCCGAACTCTCTGCCAGAAAGGCGATCATTTCCAGCTGCACAGGCTTTAGGTAGGTTGTATTCAGGAAGGTCTTGTCGTTGAAACTGATCAGGTATTCGCCCTCGGCCCCCAGGTAGTGTAAGGATTCGATCTCTTTATGATCATAGGTCCGTTCTTCGTTCAGCAGGTTGGTAATATGCACCTGGGTTTCGTCAATGACGATGTGCCAGCGCATTGCAACCCAGATGGCGGCGGCTGACAGGAACAGCATCACGCCAAACAGGATACCATAGTAACGGGTAGAGTTCCGGCCTTCCTGCTGTTGCAGGTACTGGCGGTACATGTCATAGTCATGGCCAAGCAGGGTGCGCTGTGAGAGGCGGAGCGGCAGCAGGGCCAGGGTCAGCCCTAACAGCAGCCCGGGGGCAATGAGGGCTCGGAAATTAGGCGTGAGCACAAACATATGCTCAGAAGACATGTGGACGATGCTGGAGAGCGTAGCCAGTGCCCCTGCACAAAAAACCGAGAGCACGCAGGCAAAAAAGTAATAAGCCAGGGTCAGCTTCCACTCCTTCTTCTGCATGTATTTTGCCTCATCAGCACTTAAATTGCTTAGCCTGCCGGCAGGAGACATTTTTCGCAGTGCAAAACGTATAACAGGCAGCAGGATGGCAACTGCTGCGAAACTGATTAATAGGCTTTCTAAAATCTCTAGCATAAGAAATGGGTAAGTGATGTAAAATTAGCACGCTCTTCCCACTTTTATATAATTATAGGCTTTAATATGGCCCGATATGCCTGTATAAATTGTGAGAATGTGCAAAATATGCAGTCTGTGCCGGTTTATTCCTCTCAAAACTAAAGAAGATCCTTAGCCGGTTGCGATGGATAGCTTATTTTCGTTATTTTTGAATCTAAACCAATTGAAACATGTGCTGTTGGTGCCCCTTTTGTGTCTTTTCCGGGGCCAGACTTTACCAGTTTTTCGAACAGCTTGTTCATTCGCTATATGAAACTTACCAAGGTGGTATCATTTATACGGGATTACCTGATTGCCATAGCGTCTTTCCTGCTCATCTTCCTGCTTTCCATTTTTATCTATTCAGAAACAAAGAAGAAGGCGCTGGAGCGCAACGAGAAGCTATTTGATATAAAGGCAGCCCAGGTGACGCAGGCCATCGACCTGCGTATGCGCGATTATGTGCAGATTCTGGTCGGTGCCAAAGGTTTGCTTTTATCTTCTGACACCGTTACCCGCCAGGACTGGAAACAATACTATGCCGGCTTAAACCTGTCGGAGAACTACCCGGGTATACAGGGGGTCGGCTATACGCTATACCTGCGGCCGAAAGAGGTGTCGGCTCACCAGAAACGTATCCGGGAAGAGGGATTTGAGGAGTTTACGATCTGGCCGGAAGGGAAACGGGACGCCTATACCTCTATCACTTTCCTGGAGCCCTTAGACCACCGGAACAGGCGTGCCCTGGGGTATGACATGTTCAGTGAGCCTGCCAGGAGGTCTGCCATGCAGATTGCCCGGGATACCCGGCAACCGGCCCTGTCCGCTAAAGTGCGGCTGGTGCAGGAAACCGGGGAGGATGAGCAGTCCGGCTTCCTGATCTACCTGCCCGTTTACAAAAACAACGCAGTTCCGGAATCCATCAAAGCGCGGCAGGAGCTTATCCAAGGCTTTGTATACAGCCCGTTCCGCGCCAAAGACCTCATGCTTGCCATCCTGGGAGATAACTTTAAGGACCTCGATATAGAGGTATACGATGGTGCTAACCTGGAAAAATCTTCTCTGCTGTTCAGTACCGATTCCACCTTGTATTACCATGCCTCCAAAAAACGTGAACTGTCGGAGCTCAGCACGCTGAGCATAGGCAACCATACCTGGCGGATCTATTCTTCGGCTAAGCCCTCCTTTATGCGCTCTGCCGATACGGAGCTTCCCTACTTCATTCTGTTGGGCGGTTCCATCATCAGTTTCCTGATGTTCTTCATCATCTGGTCGCTGTCCAATACACGTCGCTCCAACAACCTGAAACAGACCATTACCGACAATGCCACGGCAGCCCTCTTTATCATTGATGCAAAGGGAGCCTGTACTTTCATGAACCCGGCGGCGGAAGAGATGACGGGCTATGAATTTGAAGAGATAAAGGGAAAATCACTGCACGAGATGGTGCACCACTCCTACCCGGATGGCGCACCTTACCCAGCCCACCAGTGCCCGATACGCCACGCACTGCACGGCAACAATCCGAAGCGGGAGTACGAGGAAGTGTTTTTCCGGAAGGATGGCAGCTCCTTTGATGTATCCTGTTCGGTACACCCCATCGCCGAGAGCAGCAACGATGCCTATGCGATCATTGAGGTACATGACATCACGGAGGAAAAACGTGCGCAACAGGCGATCATCGAAAGCGAAGCACGCTTCCGGACCATGGCCGACAATGCGCCGGTAATGATCGGCATCACCGATATCTGGAAGCAGAGTGTCTACATCAACAAACAGTGGCTCGATTTTACGGGAAGTACCTTTGAGGAAAGCATCAACTTTGGCTGGCAGCGCGCCATCCACCCGCAGGACCTGCCCGCTTTTGAGGATGCCTACAACAAAGCGCTGGTAGAAGAAAGCAGTTTCCGAATCGAAACCCGCATGCGCCGCTACGACGGAAAGTACCGTTGGATGGTCGCTACCTGTACGCCGCGGGTGGGAGCCAGTAATGAGTTCCTGGGCCACATCAGCTCCATCCTGGACATTACCGAAATAAAAGAGGCCGACCGGAAAGTGAAGCAGAATGCCGAGTTGCTCCAGAAGCTCTTCCTGGAAGTGCCGGCTCTGGTAGGCCTGGTGCGTGCCCCGGACCAGCAGTATGTACTGGCAAACCCTTCGTACCGCAAGCTTTTCGGGCACAGGGTGCTGGTTGGCAAGACGCTGCGCGAGGCCCATTCAGAACTCGAAACGCAAGGCATCTTTGAGCAGATAGACAAGGTATTCGAAACAGGGACGCCTTTTGTTGGAAATGAGGAGTTGTTAAGCATAGACCGCCTTAACAACGGCAGCCTGTCAGAAGGGTATTTCAACATCGTGTTTCAGCCGCTGATGGATGGCAAAGGCAAGGCAGAGGCCGTGCTGATTTTTGCCGTGGAAGTAACCGAACTCGTCATCGCCCGCACCAAGCTGATTTCCACCAACGAGGAGCTGAGCCATAAGAATACGGAGCTCCAGCGCACCAACAACGACCTGGACAACTTCGTCTATACCGCATCACACGACCTCAAGTCCCCTATCGCCAACATGGAAGGTCTCACCTCCCTGTTGCGGGATATTCTGGAGGGCAAGCTGAACGAGGACGACAAGCAGGTGCTGGACATGGTAGCAGATTCTATCAACAAACTGAAGCAGACCATAGCCGACCTGGCTGAAATAACCAAAGTGCAGAAGGAACTCCATGCCAAAATAGAACCCGTTACGTTCGAACAGGTGCTGCAGGATGTCACCTCCGATATAGAAGGACTCATAACCGAATCCGGAGCGATCGTCAAAGCCGATTTCCAGGCCAAAGAGCTGCTATATGCGCGTAAAAACCTGCGTAGCATTATCTACAACCTGGTGTCGAATGCCATCAAGTATCGCGCCCCGGAGCGGCCGGCAGAAGTTCGGATAAGTACGTTCCGGAAAGGAGATTACGTGGTACTGCAGGTACAGGACAACGGCTTAGGTATAAAAAAGGACCAGCAGCATAAGTTGTTTTCTATGTTCAAGCGCCTGCACAAGCACGTAGAGGGCACCGGTATTGGCCTCTACATCGTGAAACGTATCATCGAAAACAACGGCGGCCGCATAGAAGTGGAAAGCGAACTGGGCGAAGGCACAACGTTTAAGGTATACTTTAAGCAGGAAGCTGTGCCGCAAGCGGTATAAGCACCTACCCGTACATGGCAGAGCAGTAACTCCGAAAGGCTGCATCGGATCCCCGTATTTAGGCTTTCCTGTAACCTGCAGATTTGATCCTTTTGCTCTGAATTTTTGTTCTGCAAAGGCCGGATGTTCAGGTCCGGCGATCATCCCAAACCAGATAATTTAAGAAGCCCGATGGCGAAGATAAAAACATCCTATTTCTGCCAGAGCTGTGGCGCCCAGTCTGCCAAGTGGATTGGCAAGTGCCCTGCCTGTGGCGAGTGGAACACCTACGTGGAAGAAGTGGTGCAGCGGGAGGAGCTGACCCCTACCAGCGTATGGAAAGTGGGCAGCAGCTCGAGCTCAGCGCAGGTAGCCAACAAGCCCAAGCCGATTGCCGATATCAACTACCAGGAGCAGCTGCGCATCCAGACCCAGGACCAGGAACTGAACCGTGTGCTGGGAGGCGGCATCGTGGCCGGCTCCATGGTGCTGATTGGCGGTGAGCCAGGTATAGGCAAGTCTACGCTGATGCTGCAGATCGCCCTGAGCCTGACCGGCCTGCGCGTGCTCTATGTAAGCGGCGAAGAAAGTGAGCACCAGATCAAAATGCGGGCAGAGCGCCTCCTGCCCCAAACCTCCGACTGCTTTATCCTCACCGAAACCGGTACCCAGAATATATTCAAGCAAATAGAGCAGCTCCGCCCGCAGGTACTGGTGATTGATTCGATCCAGACGCTGCATTCCTCCTTTATAGAGGCAGGCGCAGGGAGTGTAAGCCAGGTGCGGGAATGCACGGCGGAGCTGCTCAAGTTTGCCAAGGAGAGCGGAACGCCGGTCTTTCTGATCGGGCATATCACCAAAGAAGGCAACCTGGCAGGCCCCAAGATCCTGGAGCACATGGTAGACACGGTGCTCACCTTTGAAGGCGACCGTCACATGACCTACAGGATCCTGCGCACCACCAAGAACCGCTTTGGCTCTACCTCCGAGCTGGGAATCTATGAAATGCTGGGTACCGGACTGCGCGAAGTGAGCAACCCTTCGGAGATCCTCATCTCGCAGCGGGAAGACGCCTTCAGTGGCATTGCCATCGGAGCCACGCTGGAAGGCAACCGGCCTTTGCTCATCGAAGTGCAGAGCCTGGTGACGCCTGCCACCTACGGCACCCCCCAGCGGACGAGCACCGGATTCGACGGCAAGCGCCTGAACATGCTGCTGGCCGTGCTCGAGAAACGGGGCGGGTACAGGCTGGGCGCCCAGGATGTGTTCCTCAACATAGCCGGCGGCCTCAAGGTAGAAGACCCGGCGCTGGATCTGGCTGTCTGCGCGTCTATTCTTTCGTCTTTCGAAGATATTGCCATACCTACCACCTCCTGTTTTGCGGCTGAGGTCGGGCTGGGAGGAGAGGTAAGAGCAGTGAACCGCATCGAGAACCGCATCACCGAGGCAGAGAAACTTGGGTTCAGGGATATTTATATTTCCAGGTATAACAAAAAGGGCGTAGACCTGAGCAAGTTCTCCATCAACGTGCATGCTTTTGGTCGCCTGGAGGAAGTATTCGGAGCGCTTTTCGGATAGATTTTGTGCTTTAAACAGGAACTTGTTTTATCATTCTCATAAAATAAAAGAAACACTGGGAATATGGAATTTTAAACTCTATACTTCATGTTCAACACGCTAGCTAACAGTAGTGTAGCACCGGCTGCAAGGCTGGCGGCTAGCGATATTTAACTTAAAGTACGATAGTTTATAACACACATCTACCCGCTCCTATCTATGAGACAAATGCAGTTCCTGTTATCACTGGCCCTTTGGCTGGTGGCACAGCCCCTTTTTGCGCAAAGCAAAGCAACGATTGAGGGGAAAATACAAAAAAGCCTGTCGGATGAGGTCACCCTGGCCACGTATCCTTCCCCGCTCCTGCCGGAAGAATCACAGACCGTCGTAAAGCTTCACAACGGGCAGTTCCGGTTGGAGCTCCCCATCACCCAGGCAGGTATAGTCGAACTGGTGCACGGCCGTGAATCCGTGCCGCTATACCTGGAGCCCGGCTATGACCTGAAAATGTCCATCAGCGGCCAGAAGTTTCTGACGTCGGTCAGTTTTGAAGGCAAAGGGGCCAACGAGAACAACTTCCTGAGCCAGTATACGCTTTACTTCGACGAAGAAGAGGATTATCAGCCGCTGCCGGATAACATCAAGCTGCGGGAAAGCGAGTTTATCCAATTTCTGGAGGAGCGCCGGGAAGACCAGCTCACGTTTCTGAAAAAGTATAGCGCTAAAAAACCACTCTCTGAGAATTTCAGAAAGCTCATGCTGGCCGAGATCGCTTACAGTTATGCCAATGACAGGCTCACGTTCTTTTCCCTGCGGGAGCGGGTGGTCATCAACGACGGCAATCTGACCCCTTCTGCATCCTATTTTAATTTTCTGAAGACGCTGGATCTGCAGCAGCCTCAAAATTTGCAGAGTAACAGCTTTACGACCTTCCTGCGAAATTATGTGACCTACCTGGCCGGGCAGGCAAATGTACGCAGCACAGACAAGCACTATTTCAAAAAAAGCTACGAGTTGGTCTCCAGCCAACTGGCAGGAGATGCCCGGATCATGGCGCAGGCCTATATCATCCGGCAATCTTTGCAGCAGGGTAATGTGCTGCATGCTTCGGCCATGCTGCAGGATTTCGACAGCACCTCCGGTCAGCCAGCTGTGCACGCATCGCTCCGGCAAGTTTTTGAAGGTATGAGCGGGCTAGGTATAGGCAGTCCGGCCCCTGATTTTGAGCTAAAAGATGTGGCGGGCAACGTAGTTTCCCTGAGTGGCTTCAGGGGCAAGGTCGTATACCTGGGCTTCTGGCGCACCAACTGCGGTCTGTGCATGATCGAGCAGCCGCATACTCAGGAACTGGCCCGGAAGCTGCAGGGCCAGGAAGTTGTCTTCGTAAATATCGGCGTTGACGAAGATGAGCAAGTTTGGCGCAGGGCAGTTGAGTCCGGGGGCAGGTATGGCGTGCAGCTATACCTCAAAGGGCAGGGAGCAGAGCTCGCCAGGCAGTATGGCCTGAAAGATGTGCCGGCTTATTTCCTGATCGATGAGACAGGCACCATCATCAGCACGAAACCGAGAAGGCCCAACGACAGGGAAGCCGAAAAAGAAATACTGCAGCATGTGATCAGCGGCAGAGCATTGCACAAGTAAATAAGTACGTTCAGGTATAAAAGCCGTCCGGAGCCTGCAAAGGGGCCGGACGGCTTTTTATTTAGGCTCCTTCTGCTCCTCTTTGGAGTAGCCTAAATAACCGTTGATTTGTTTAGCTCGTAATTAAAGTCCTACCCCTTTCTACCAGATAGGGGAAAGAGGGAAAATGATGTAATCCGTTATCCTATTTATTTAACAGCTAGAAAATATGGCATTAATCAACAAAAGGGACATTGAAAAACTGCTCAATGTTCAGAACAACACGCAGAACGCACTTTGCATCTCGATTTACATACCGACTCATCGCGCTGGTCATGAAACGCTCAACGGGCAGGACCACATCCTGTTCAAGAACAAGATCAGGGAAGCACGCACGCTGCTGGGACGGCACGACGTGCCGGAGGCTGAGATCGATGCCTACCTGAAACCTGCCGAAGAGTTGCTGAACGATACTAATTTCTGGCGCCACCAGGCCGAAGGGCTGGCGATGTTTATCACAAAAGGATTTTCGTCGCACTTTACGCTGCCTTCCACTATGCCGGATGTGGTGTATGTACTGGATCAATTCTACTTCACGCCTGTACTCCCTATTCTGAGCCAGAACGGGCGCTTCTTTATACTTTCTTTAAACCGCGAAAAAGTGGGCTTCTTTGAAGCAACGATCGATAAGATACGACCCATTGACATCAGTTCTTTTGTGCCTGACAGCATGAACAAGGCCCTTAAGTTTGACGTCAAAGGCAATGACCAGGACTTCACGAACTCTACCACTACGGTAAATGGCAGTAACATTGTGCACGGCGCGGGCAGCACGAAGGGCGACGAGGAGCACGAGCGCGTGCGTGAGTTTATGCTGGAGATAGACAACAGCCTGCAAAAAATTCTGCACAACGAAGAAGAGCCGCTGGTGCTGGCAGGTGTAGACCACTACTGTGGCATCTACCGCAACATCAGCAAGTACAAGAACATTCTGCCTCAGAACATCAACCTGAACGAGTCTGTAGCCGGCATGAACCCAAATGCCATCCACGAGAAGGCGCTGGAGCTTGTAAAGCCGCTTATGCAGCAAAGCCATTCGGATTCGTTGAGCCGCTATGAGAACGTGGCCGGTACAGGTGTTACTTCCGAAGACATCGCAACCGTGGCGGCAGAAGCCGTGCACGGACGCATCGACACGCTGTTTATAGCACCAAGCCAGCCGGTGTGGGGCACGTATGATTCCAAGAACGCGACAGCGGTCGTGCACGAAGACTACCAGCGTGGGGATGACGACCTGATCAACCTGGCCGCCATCAAAACCCTGTCGCAGGGCGGGAAGGTGTTTGTAAGCAGCTACAACGGCCTGTCAGAGGTGAGTGACGGAAGTGGTAATGTAAAAGCGCTTTTCCGTTACTAGAACAGAATCTTTTGGCCTTTAACGCCAGAAACCATAACTTGGAGGGGCAGCCGGCACGGCTGCCCCTCTTTTGGTATACCTGTTCTGCTACCCAGGCAGGCGGTACGAAAAGCAGGAGTTGACCGGATACAAGTACATGAAGCTGCACCTCACAGACAAGCTGAATTTTATTGCAAAGCTCACACCGTTGCGCATGCTGAACGCGCTGCAGGTGGTAGGCAGCTACTGGTATTCACGCTTGTCGCGCAGGCCGGTGCATTGGGGCGATCCGCTTAGCATCTCGTTTGAACCGACCACCTCCTGCAACCTCCGCTGCCCCGAATGTCCCAGCGGTCTCCGCTCCTTCACCCGGCCTACCGGTATGCTGCAGAATGACCTGTTCCGCGATACCATCGACCAGTTGCAGAGCCGCCTGCTATACCTGATCCTGTACTTCCAGGGGGAACCCTACCTGCACAAGAGTTTTCTGGAGCTGGTGAAGTATGCTTCCGACAAAGGGATCTACACGGCCACTTCCACCAATGCGCACTACCTCGACGACGACACGGCCCGCAAAACTGTGGAGTCAGGGCTGGACCGGCTCATCGTTTCCATTGACGGCACTACCCAGGAAACTTACGCTGCTTACCGGATAGGCGGCAAGCTGGACAAGGTGCTGGAAGGAACGCGGCAGGTGGTGAAGTGGAAAAAAGAACTCAAATCGCGTACGCCGCACATTATGTTCCAGTTCCTGGTGGTGCGCCCCAACGAGCACCAGATCGAGGATGTAAAGGTGCTGGCGCAGGAACTGGGCGTGGATGAGGTTGTCTTCAAGACCGCTCAGATCTATGATCACCAGCAAGGATCACCGCTTATACCTACCATAGACTATTACTCGCGCTATAAAAACAATGGCAACGGAACGTACTCCATCAAAAACAAGCTGCTGAACCAATGCTGGAAGATGTGGCACTCCTGCGTGGTGACCTGGGATGGGCTGGTAGTGCCCTGCTGTTTTGACAAAGATGCCGAATACCGCATGGGTGATGTAAAGGCACAAACCTTCCGGCAGGTATGGCGCAGCAAAGCCTATACCCAATTCCGTAAATCCTTGCTACAATCGCGGGAAGAGATAGAAATGTGCCGGAACTGCACGGAAGGAACAAGGGTGTGGGCCTGATATCCTGGTAATGACAGCTAAGCAGGTAGGTGCATGATGACCGGTAGCAACAAAGCAATAGAGCTGTCGCCGGGGAAAGCTGCAAAACCGGAGAAACGGATGGGGCTAGTGCTGCTTACTAGCTGTAATTCGTGCAAGCGCTGTCAAAGGATTTTCAGCAACCCGGAGATAAGTAAAAGAAGCTATACCTATAATCTTATGTAAAACAGAAAGGGCCGGATCAAACGGCCCTTTCTGTTTTATTTGTCTTTTTTATCCAGGTTTTTGCCTAAGTCTTCTACCTGCTTGAGGAAGTCATCCACTTTTTCATCAGCATAAGGGCCATAGGAGTTGGAGATAGTGCCTCTAAGACCGTTCTGTGTCTCTACAGCATAGAGGATAGACATATCGTCCGGGTTGCTTTCGCCTTCGAAGCGGTAAAAGTCTACAATGCGGACCTGATCGGGAGGGAACGTGTGCTTGTCTTCCATCGTGCAAAGCCTGCCTTCTCCTGATACTTTAAAATCAAAGGTATAACCGTCTTTGCGCAGTCGGTTGAGCACATTCACTAAGGATCTTTCATCAACTTTATCTTGCATAGCACATAGTTTTAAGGGGAATACTCAAGTTAAGTATAGAACTATACGCAAAATAAAAGTTAGGATATGAAAAGGAGCGGAATAATTGGCCTAATGGCCGTAATCGGGCAATAACGTATAAAGTCCGGCTGTGTAACCGGCAAAAATTGCAGCCGCTTATAGCTGATTCTTCTCCAGTTGTTTCTCGATCTTGCTGATGTCGATGGCAGAACAGCTACCACAGCCTCTGGCGCAGCCGGCATCCTTGTTGGGCATGAAGCTGCGGTATAGCACCCACGCCATGTAAGCGACTGCCGCCAGAAAAATGATAAAAATGAGGATATCCTGTACCATATGCTCTAATAACTACACAAAGTTACAAAAAGTTTACGGAATGGACTGCTTCCAGTGCTCAGCGATGGTATCAAACATTTCCTGGTGTATGTTGCCGTTGCTGGCCACGATCTCGCGTCCGAAAATATAGTCGCCTTCTTCCATGAACTTCGTCACGCGGCCTCCTGCTTCCTGCACGATAATCGCACCGCCTGCCACATCCCACGCATTGAGGTTGAACTCAAAGAAGCCTTCGAAGCGGCCTACGGCCACATACGCCAGGTCCAAGGCAGCGGAGCCAAGCCGGCGAACCCCATGTGACTTGCCCATAAAGCCGCCCAGCACCTGCAGGTACTGCTGCGTCATCCCAAACTCATAGTAGGGAAAGCCGGTCGCGATCAGGGAATCTTTCAGGCCTTTAGCTGCCGATACCTGTATGGGGTTATCATTCAGGAAAGCCCCACCGCCTTTGGTGGCATAGAAGCATTCGTCTTTGTTCACTTCATACACCACACCCAGCACCACTTCATCCTGATCCAGCAAAGCTATACTGACCGAAAACAGCGGCAGCCCGTGCGTGAAGTTGGTGGTGCCGTCCAGCGGATCAATGATCCAGTTAAAGCGTTCTCCCTTCGTGTTATCGGTCTCTTCTTCGGTTATAAAACCGGCCTCCGGCAGCAGCTCGCGCAGCGCCTCTACCAGCTGCTTCTCCGCTTCCTTGTCCACATACGAAACCAGGTTGTTGAAGCCCTTCATCTCTACCTTAGACCTGTCAAAGGTGGCCGCTTCGCGCTTGATAAAGGCTCCTACTCTTCTGGCAATGATGTTGGTGTTCTGGCAAAGTTGCTGCAGGTTCATATCTTCTCTTTGATTTTTTGATTCGTCGTGCTGGGAACCGTGGTTTTGGATGCCCACACAGTATACGCGGCTCTCAGGCCAAGGGCTAATGCAATCGGGAAAACAGCAGTATGAAGCTGCTGCGGCCAAACAAACCAAAGCAACAACAGGATGCCTGCCAGCACAGCCGTCACCAACATGTAGGTTGGCAGCCAGCCTGGCAGGCGGCTACGGCCCAGGTATACGGCTGCTAGCACGTGTGTTGGTAGTGCCCAGAGCAGGTTGAAGTTATTGGCCGCGGCCTGGTGGTCTGTCGCCGTCCAGAGCAGGAACAGCAGTATGCCTAACAGGCCGGTGATCAGGAAAAAGAAAACGTCAAACGTACGGCTGCGCTTGTTTCTTTTGAAGTCCAGAACCGTGATTAACAGGGCGACAAAAAACAAGAGCCACCCGAACACAACCGGTGAGAGGGCAAAAGCACCGGAGGCAGTCGAAGGGGTGTTTTGAAAGATCACCTGGCGTTCGCCTACCAGTGGAGCTGCTGTTCCGTCCTGCTCAATGGTGGCAGTGGCAAAGCCTTGAGAAAGATAATCCGGCAGGAACATGTACTCATAAGGGGTAGCGGTGCGGTCTATGGGAGCTCCTAAGGCCAGGTCGATGCCGAAGTCAGACCAGGGCTGCGGCGGCAGGTATAGGTCGATCAGGTTACGGAAGCTCAAGTTCTTGTCCATGTGCGCCATGTGGAACTGTACCTTGTCGGGGAAGGTCGCTTCTATGCCATCCCGGATGCGGGTGGCGCAATTGTCGAAGAAGAAATCATACAGGTAAAAGCGGTTCTCGGGCAGGTAATTGTGCGTCAGGAACTGCCAGTACTGCTCTCTTTGTGCGTCCGTGAGGTTGAGCTGCTGCTCGTAAACGGAGCGGTTGTCCTGGGTATAGCTATAGGCAAAATCCTGGAAGTAGGCCACAGAGAGTTTGTAGTTGAGTTTTCCCCGGATGAACTTGAGGTAGAAGCCCGGTTCATTGAAGTCGAAGGTGCCGTAGTTGAACACAATGTCCAACCCACTGGCCGGGTCGTTTACGCGCACGGCGCTATGCCCGAAGATGGCGTATAGCTCATCGCCGCTGGAACAGGTGATGAGGCTGATCTTGGCTGCCGGTGAGAGCTGGTAGCCCTCAAACTGCGCCCGACCCTGCAGGGCAAACAGGCACAGCACCAATAGCAGCGACAGCTTTTTAAGGTATAGTTTCATAAGAAGGAGACAAAAATTAATTTGGCCTGTTGATTTCTGCTTACGCTGGGTATCTGTATAGTAACTGGCGTAGAAATTCTGATAAGGGGTAGCGTTTATTTTATTGTTTGGAACCTGCGCCGGCTACTACGATCACAAACTCGCCTTTTATGGCCTTCGTCGTGAATACCTGGATCAGCTCTTCCATGGTGCCGTTGATGGTCTCTTCGAACATTTTAGAGATTTCACGTGAAACAGATACCAGGCGCTCCTCGCCGAAATACTCTTTAAACTGGGTGAGCGTTTTGAGCAGGCGGTGCGGTGATTCATAAAAGATCATGGTGCGCTCCTCCTGTGCCAGGCTGATCAGGCGCGTCTGACGACCTTTCTTCAGCGGCAAAAACCCTTCAAACGTAAACCGGTCGGTGCTGAAGCCGGACTTGACCAGTGCCGGCACAAACGCCGTGGCTCCTGGCAGGCACTCTACTTTTAACCCGTTCTTCAGGCACTCACGCACTAACAAAAAGCCGGGATCAGAAATTCCGGGGGTTCCCGCATCCGAAATAAGCGCCATCACCTCTCCTGCTTTCATGCGCTCTGCCAGGTGTGCGCTGGCCTTGTGTTCGTTGTGCAGGTGGTGGCTGTGCATGCGCTTTTCGATGCCCAGGTGCTGCAGCAGTTTGCCGCTGGTGCGCGTGTCTTCTGCCAGGATCACATCTACTTCTTTCAGTACCCGGATCGCGCGCAGCGTAATATCCTCGAGGTTGCCGATGGGCGTTGGCACCAGGTATAGGTTGGTTTTTTCAGGTTCCTGCATGCGGCAAAGATACTATAGATTAGTGAGAAAGGTATAGCGGAAGACCATCAAGAAAACAGACGACCCGGTTTACTTTCAGGCTTCGGAAGCGAGCAGCTTGTCCGCAATCACGTCGATGCGCCGGGCCAGTTCGAAGTCCTTGGCCGTGACCGTATTGCCGGCATCATGGGTGGTCAGCTCTATTTCTACCTGGTTGTACACGTTGCTCCACCAGGGGTGGTGGTTCAGCTCCTCGGCCACTTCAGCCACCTCGTTCATGAAGGCCATCGCTGCTTTGAAGTCCTTGAACCGGAGGCTGCGCTTGAGCTTATTGTCGTCTTCTCTCCACATAGGTTAAGTAAAATCTGGTTCTTTGGGTGTTAACGGTCTTATCCTGAATAAGATTGCCAGCCGGAGTAACTAGGCTAAAAATGCAGGCGTATAGTAGGGAACTGCCCGTTGCAGCATCCACACTTAAACCTATGAAAACTATGGCAAATAAACCAGAATCACTCCCGGCTCAGAAGCAGGATAAGCAGCCCGGCGATGAACATAAAATGACCCCCCGGCCCGAGTATATCCGGGACAACTACAAAGGCAGTGACAAGCTGAAAGGGAAAAAAGCCCTCATTACCGGAGGCGATAGCGGGATAGGCCGCGCCGTTGCCGTACATTTTGCCCGGGAAGGTGCCGATGTCGCGATCGTATACCTCAACGAAGACAAAGACGCAAAAGACACTTTAAAGCTAATCGAGAAAGAGGGAAGAAAAGCAACGATCATTTCTGGAGATATTGGGGATGAGTCCTTTTGCCGGAAGGCGGTGCAGCAGGCCGTAAAAGAACTGGGCGGGCTGGATATATTGGTCAATAACGCCGCCGAGCAGCACGAGCAGTCCGACCTGAAGGATATTTCGAAAGACCAGTTGCAGCGCACTTTCCAGACCAACATCTTCTCGATGTTCTACATCACCAAGGCTGCCCTGGAGCACATGAAAGAAGGAAGTGCCATCGTGAATTCCACCTCCGTCACCTCCTACAGGGGCAGTCATCACCTGATGGACTATGCTTCCACCAAGGGAGCCATTACCGCCTTCACCAGGTCTTTGTCAGCAAATCTGGCAGAAAAGAAAATCCGTGTCAATGCAGTGGCACCGGGCCCTATCTGGACGCCGCTTATACCTGCATCCTTCGATGAAAAAAAGGTCAAGGAATTTGGGCAGGATGTACCCTTGAAGCGTCCGGGGCAGCCTTCTGAAGTGGCGCCGGCTTACGTTTTCCTGGCCTCGGAAGATGGTTCCTATATAACCGGCCAGGTGATACATGTGAACGGTGGTGAACAGGTAGGCAGCTAAGCTTCGCTAAACCAACAGGACAGAAATGGAGTAAAACGATGTATGAGCTCCTCAGGGAGCAGGATAAAAACAAGACTATGGAAAATCAGGAAAAGGATAAACAGAACCACGATCAGCCACACCAGGGCAATGGACCAAAGGACAGGCCGGTGCGTGTGATTGAAGATGACACGACGGACCAGGAGCTTCGCGCAGGGCATATTATACCGGGCGCTGACCCTCCCAAGAACGAGCACCAGCGGGGCGGCTTCGGTAACCGTGACGGCAAAGAAGGCTTCGGAAGCGACACTGCCTCTGAGGGCCCGTCTGCTACAGGCGTAAACGACTACGCAGATGATGGTACGCCACCACCCGACAATATGCGCACGGAAGACGAAGGCAGGGGAACCTGATTTGCCGGATGATGAATAACGTACAGGTATAGCAGTTTAGCTGATTGAAGCTATGCTGCACCTTTTGTAGAACAATAAATTTAAAAGGAGGAACATTATGCCATCATATAAGCATACCCAGCCCGGAGGGGCTAACAAAGGAAATCCCACCGGTAAAGGGCAGGATAAAGCGGCGGGCAAGCCGGTAGATCCGAACCAGACACGGGCCGGGCACGAGGATCTGAATAAGAAGTATACGGAGGGACCCGATGAAACGGGAGCAAACGTGCAGACGAATAATCCGAACCGGAATACTGATAAACCAGATCTGGATAACAATAAGTATAACTAGGTCATGCATGATCAGACCAGAATAGCACCTGCCTCAAAACAGGTGCTATTTTTTCATTCTGAAAACAGTAAAATTTCTAAAAACTGCTTCCGACCCGGATATTGATCCTGCATGGCCCGATACGCAATCACAGACATACACGGGTGCTCCCGTACGTTTAAAGCTCTTGTGCTGGAGCAACTCGGCTTAAAGAAAAAAGATGAGCTATACCTGCTGGGTGATTTCGTAAACAAAGGACCTGACAGCAAAGGCGTACTTGACTTTATCATGCATCTGCAGAAGCAGCACTACCAGGTGCACTGCCTGCGCGGCAACCACGACCAGATGCTGCTGACAGCTGCAACCAAAGGAGAAGCCGCCCTCAACCTATCTGATCCTGAAAAAAAGTTAGTGCTTGAAAGCTTCGGCATTCATGATTTCAAAAAATTACCTTCCCAATACGCTACCTTCCTGGATGCACTCCCCCATTACCTCGAACTCCCCGATTATTACTTAGTACACGCCGGATTTGATTTTCATCAGTCTGATATCTTCAAAGATAAAGATGCCATGCTCAATATCCGCAACTACGAAGTTGACTGGCATAAGCTTTCTCATAAGCGCCTTCTCCATGGTCATACACCTACGGCGCTGCATAGTATCAAAAAGGGAGCGACTCACAAAGACTCTAAAATAAACCTCGATGCTGGATGCGTCTACTACAAAAATGCTT
>NZ_JSYF01000250.1:0-15409 GCF_054824225.1 Pontibacter sp. HJ8 | reverse complement strand
TGCCCATTGACACTAAATATATAATTCATTTATACTTTTCCTGATTTTTTCTTACTGTTAACAGACTAGACATTGAATTGGTGTAGCTAATTTTTAAGTGATGTCGGGCCATATTATACATTTTCAACTTGAACATAAAATACTTCTTCCTCGCCACATCCACATGACAAAAACTGTCCCTCACAGGATGGACATTCTTCTACATCACAATGTTCAAGATGATACTGCCCTTTAAGGCAGCCACAGTCATGACAAGGGTTTTGAGACCATTCAAACTTCTCTTTCCCATACGGAATGCGGAAATAATATTCTCCTGCTAATCTTAATCCGTTATACTTCTGAATATTAATGATTTTTAATGGAATTGATTTATGTACTTCTGTGCTGTTGTAAAAGACGAACTTCTCCTTAAAGTTATTCATCAATTCTGCTTCACTTGCCCATAACGTTTTTTCAATGCACTCATGTAAATCTTTGTCTAGGTGCCTTTGGTGAAAGTAATGAACAAATTCAAACAGCTGAATGAAATTAGATTTTAGCTCGTGATGGTTATAAGTCAGTTCATAGTGAAGTACTTGATTACGATAATTAATGGCTTTATTTATTAATCTTTTCTCTTTATCATCAATTTTAATATTTGTAATTGAAATCAGCCTCTCTAGTGCCTGTGAAATCGAGACTGTATTCTTTGGCTTATCTACATTTTCATATATTAAAATTGGATGCTCAAGTTTTAGAACATGCTTCATTAATAACTCTAGCCCTTGGATAAGCAGAAAAATTGCAAATGGCCATTTGCTTTTATCTTTCTTAGTTCTTCTATAATACCTTATTGATTCATTAATGAAAGAATAAGAGTTATCCAAAAGAGAGATCGAATTGTGTACAAGTTTTTTCATTCTACCTAAGAAACTTAGTGATTAATGTAATCGACATCGAGTTAGATAACCTTTACTGGTGATAAAGAAATTTTAAAATTTATTTATATTTTAATCTTGGTTTGCCAGTCTGAAAGCATATAATCAAATTTTACAACCCCTTTAGGTACTCTGGCTGCCATACTCGGGGACACTAAAGTTTGGGTATTGGCAATGTTAGCTACCTCACTTCTCCATTCTCTTAATTTGGCTCCTGCACCCCAGGTGGTAAAAACCTGTACACCAGGATTTGATTCTATCACTCTACAGATTCTTTCAGTATTGTAAATTCTCTTGACCGAAGTATTTATGATTTTACTATCCTTGTATCCTTTACCGTTTATACAAGATAATCTGCTTTTGTCGGCGTGTACTTCATCTATTATGTCCATACAAGCAATTCCATATTTTTGGATAGTCTTAAAAAACAGCTCTGGTTTATTAGGGTTGAATTCTATTTCAAACAATTTACTTAGCAACTTCCAAGTCTGATTTCTACCTCTTCCGTAGTAATAATTTACTTTTTCACCGCCAGCTGGATTAAATGTACCTAAGAAAAGGAATTTTATCTTCCAATCTGGCTCGTAAAAAGGCTCCTGTTTGAATTGATGACTTACTGCTATCACGATATTAAAATTTATAAATTATTGACAAGTGCTGTGTGAAATTTGTAGGGACGCTGGCCATTCAGGTGAGAGAGTTCTGCCAAGCTTAGTAATTACTTTGCAACCTACCTAAGACACACAATCTGCATTAAAAGAATCTAATATAGCCTTTTATTTATAATACCTAATTACTGCCCCCAACCAAAAAACAGGAGCGCCTATACCCAGACGCTCCTGTTTCATTTCCACTGAACTCAATCAACTACACCCCAAACTATTCCCACAGTTCAGGCACTTGTAGCACGTGCCCGAGCGGATGGTGATGTGGCCGCAGACGTTGCAGATGGGGGCGTCGCCCATCATGCTGGCCAGCACTTGCTGGGTCTGTTCCATCAGCACGGTGCGGCTCTGCGATACCAAGGTATAGCTGTTGGCTTTCACGTCGGTGGTTGGCTCGGGCTGGGCCGCTGGCTTGGCGACGGCAGGTATAGCTGCAGCCACGGGCGGGGCTGGTTCCGGATTCTTTTCGGACGGCACATGCACGAGGTCTTCGCGCTTCAGGTACTCGTAGCCGAGGAGGCGGAAGAGGTAGTCGAAGACCGAGGTGGCGGACTTGATGTTGGGGTGCTCCACACGGCCGGCCGGCTCGAAACGGGTGAAGGTAAAGCGGTTCACAAACTCTTCAAGCGGCACACCATACTGCAGCCCCAGCGACACCGAAATGGCGAAACAGTTGAGGATGGAGCGGAACGAGGCGCCTTCCTTGTACATGTCGATGAACACCTCGCCGAGCTCGCCGTTCGGGTACTCGCCCGTGCGGATGTACACGGTGTGGCCGTCAATCTTGGCTTTCTGGGTGAAACCGCTGCGCTTGTCCGGCAGTTTGCGGCGCTCTACCATGTGGGCCAGCTGCTTGCGGAAGGGCTCGTTGGCAGCGTCTTCCAGAATGGCCTTGGCCGCCTGCAACACCTGTTCGGCACTGATGCTGTTGTCGGTCTGCGCCGCTTCCTTGTCAGGCGCTTCGTCGGTTTCGGCCTTCTGGCTACTCGACGAGAGCGGCTGCGAGAGCTTGCTGCCGTCGCGGTAAATCGAGCAGGCCTTCAACCCTAGTTCCCAGGACAGGTGGTAGCAACGGGCCACTTCTTCGCGGGTGGTCTCGTTGGGCAGGTTGATGGTCTTGGAGATGGCCCCCGAAATGAAAGGCTGCACGGCGGCCATCATCTGGATGTGGCCTTCGGGCTTGATGAAGCGCTTGCCTTTGTGCCCGCATTTGTTGGCGCAGTCGAACACCGGGTAATGTTCCTCGCGCAGGTAGGGCGCGCCTTCCACGGTCATAGTGCCGCAGATGTAGTCACTGGCTTCTGCTATCTGTTTATAGGTATAGCCGAGGGCGCGGAGCAGATTGAAGTCCGGTAGCTTGTAGAGCTCAGGCACAAAGCCCAGCCGCTGCAGCGTGGCCTCGCCCAGGTTATAGACACTGAACAGCGAGGCCACATCATAGGCTGTCAACAGGCCCGTTTCCAACTGTTGGATTTCCTCCGGCGTGAAGCCGGTAGCAGCCAGCGAAACCTCGTTAATATGCGGGGCACCCTTGAAGGTGGCGTGGCCTTTGGCGTAGTTCACAATGGCCAGGATCTCCGCTTCTGTATAGCCCAGTTTGCGCAGCGCGGCAGGTATAGACTGGTTGATGATCTTGAAATAACCGCCGCCTGCCAGCTTCTTATACTTCACCAGCGCAAAGTCAGGCTCCACGCCCGTCGTGTCGCAGTCCATCAGCAGACCGATAGTGCCCGTCGGGGCGATGACCGTGGCCTGTGCGTTGCGGTAGCCGTACTTTTGGCCCAGTTCCAGGGCTTCGTCCCACGCAGCACAAGCGGCTTGGTGGAGGTAATCGGGGCAAAGAGCGGGTTCGAGCGGAACGGCAGGTATAGCCAGGCCTTCGTAGGTTTCGTGTTGGTTGTGCGCAGCCGCCCGGTGGTTGCGGATGACGCGCAGCATGGCGGCCTCGTTGAGTTTATACTTCGGAAAAGCACCCAGTTCGGCGGCCATCTCGGCAGAAGTCGCATAGGAAGTACCCGTCATGATCGCAGTGAGCGCGGCGGCTACCGTGCGGGCTTCGTCGCTGTCGTAGGCGAGGCCCTGCACCATCAGCAAAGCGCCGAGGTTGGCATAGCCGAGGCCGATGGTGCGGTAGTCGTAAGAGCGCTGGGCCACTTCTTCGGAAGGAAACTGTGCCATCAGCACCGAGATCTCCAGCACTATAGTCCAGAGGCGGCAGGCGTGGCGGTAGGCGGCTACATCAAAGGTCTGCGTGGCTTCATCAAAGAAACGAATCAGGTTGAGTGAAGCCAGGTTGCAGGCCGTGTTGTCGAGGAACATGTACTCCGAGCAGGGGTTCGAGGCGCGGATCGGCCCCTCGGCGGGACAGGTATGCCACTCGTTGATGGTGGTGTCGAACTGCAATCCCGGGTCGGCGCAGGACCAGGCGGCGTCGGCTATCTGGTCCCAAAGCGCACGGGCAGGTATAGACTGCATCGCCTTGCCGGTGGAGCGGGCGTGGAGATGCCAGGGCTCATCGTTTTTCAATGCTTTAAAAAAGGAGTTCGGCACCCGCACCGAGTTGTTGGAGTTTTGTCCTGAGACGGTCTGGTAAGCTTCGCCGTTGTAGTCCGACGAGTAGCCCGCCGCAATCAGGGCCGCCACTTTTTTCTCTTCTTCCTTTTTCCAGTTGATGAACTCTACTATCTCCGGATGGTCCAGATCGAGGCACACCATTTTGGCTGCGCGACGCGTCGTGCCACCAGATTTAATAGCGCCTGCTGCCCGGTCGCCAATCTTCAGGAAAGACATCAGACCGGAGGAACTACCGCCACCGCCCAATGCTTCGTCCTTGCCCCGGATGTTGGAGAAATTGGTACCCACGCCCGAGCCGTACTTGAAAATGCGGGCTTCCTGCACCCACAGGTCCATGATACCGCCTTTGTTCACCAGGTCATCGTCTACGGCCAGTATGAAGCAGGCATGCGGCTGCGGCCGCTCGTAAGCCGAGGTCGACTCCTGAAGATTCTCAGTTTCAGGGTCTACATAATAGTGTCCCTGTGCTTTGCCTTTTAGTTTATAAGAGTTGTATAGGCCCGTATTGAACCACTGCGGTGAGTTGGGCGCGGCGTACTGGCCGAGGAGCATGTAGACCAGTTCGTCGTAAAAAGCCTGCGCGTCTTCGGGCGTCTTAAAATAGCCATGCCCTTCGCCCCAGCTTCTCCAGCAATCGGCCAGGCGGTGCACCACTTGCTTCACCGATTTTTCGGCGCCCGTGCTGCCATCGGGCTGCGGCACGCCCGTCTTGCGCAGGTACTTCTGGGCCAGTATATCGGTAGCGATCTGCGACCAGTTTGCCGGCACTTCCACATCCTTTATCTCAGCCACAATCGCTCCGGAAGGGTCGCGGATAGTGGAGGACCTTTTTTCATAGCTATAAAGGTCATAAGGGCTCTCGCCAGATAGGGTAAAGAAGCGGGGGATGGCCATTCCGGCAGCTTTTGCTTTTCCTTTTTTCATAGGGGTCTGTTCTATGTTTTTGGTTGATTATGAAGAAGTTATTGGGGTGTTCTGGTAGGCGTTATCGTGTTGTAAATGTATCAGAATAATATTTAAGAAAAAAAGACCTTTATATCTTTTATTTGATAAGTTTCGTACCTACTTTTACATCGGCGATCATTTACAACTTAGTCAATTATTTAAAACCACACCATGGAAACCATAGAAAAATTAGACGTAACCGTACTCGAACCCCGCATGAAGCACCCCACCATCTTCAACTGGTTCGATAACCTGAATGGAGGAGAAGCTTTCGTTATTCACAACGACCACGACCCCAAACCGCTGTACTACCAACTGCTGGGCGAGCGTGGCAATATATTCAAGTGGGAGTACCTGTTGCAGGGGCCTGAGATCTGGGAAGTTAAGATCTCCAAACTGACACCGGAGGAAGGTGAGACCGTGGGAGAGCTCGTAGCCAAAGACTACCGCAAAGCCCAGGTGTTCAAAAAATATGGCATTGACTTCTGCTGCAACGGCAAGAAATCCCTCAAGCAGGCCTGCGAAGAGAAAGGCATCAGCCCCGAACTGCTGGAGCAGGAACTGAACGCCATCCCCGAGAAGACGGCCGAAACTTCCCGCGGCAACGAGTACGACAAATGGGATTTGGCTTTCCTGGCTGATTACATTGTGAACATGCACCATACCTATGTGCGCGAAGCTATACCTGCACTTTATGAATACACCACCAAAGTTGCGCGCGTACACGGCGGCCGTCACCCGGAAGTGATCGAAGTGGCCAAGCACTTTGTGAACGTAGCCAACGAGCTGGAATCCCACATGCCAAAAGAAGAGCGGGTGCTTTTCCCTTTCATCAAGCAACTGGAAGAGGCGAAGAAGAATGGCACCAAACTGGACAAACCGGCATTCGGCAGCATCCAGCACCCGATCAACATGATGGAGATGGAACACGAATCAGCTGGCGGCGAACTGGAGGCTATCCGCAAACTCACCAATGACTTTACCCTGCCGGCCGACGCCTGCGCCACGTACCAGGTGATGTTCTCGAAACTGCAGGAGTTTGAAAATGACCTGCACCGCCACATCCACCTCGAGAACAACGTGTTGTTCCCCAAAGCGCTGGAGCTGGAAAAAGAAGTGCTTGTCTGAATAAGGATTTCAGGATGAAATAATTAACAGGATTTATTTAGCTCTAAATAGGTGCTGTGATGATCGAGGAGTAAAGTCCCCCTTTGAAGGGGGCAGGGGGATGATAATCGTTCCCCGCTCTTCTCCTGAAAGCCTCAACTATTGTAGAATAACAAACGGGCAAAGCCCACCATTCCCATGACAACTCTTACCAAACCCCTCAAACGCGATAAAAGCCTCGTGCCGCTCTCCCGGGAGCACCATTTCGGTCTGCTATTCTGCTGGAAGCTGAAGCAGGGTATGGCCAACGGCACTTCGATGGAGATTATCCAGAAGTATGTGCAGTATTTCTGGGACACCGTTCTCAAGGCGCACTGTCAGGAAGAGGAGGTTATTGTAAAACGACTGCTGCAGGCTGACGATCTGATGTCTGCCCGTCTGCACGAAGAGCACCAGTTACTGCACGCCATCGTCGCCCTGATCGGCCAGCAAACGAATGTCAATAACGCACTGGTGGTGACACTCCAGCAGGACCTGACCGATCACATCCGCTGGGAAGAACGGGAGCTGTTTCCATACCTGCAGATAGTGTCCGACCCGGAAGAACTGGCAGATATCGGGAAGCTGCTGGAACACGACCTGAAGAACCCGGTAGATGAGTTCCAGCCTGCTTTCTGGGAAAAATCTGCGAAAGCAAACTGATCATGCAACTGGCGGCTACTACCAAAATATCGACCATCCTCAAGGCCAACCCGGCGGCAATCGATGCCATTGCGTCGATTAACCGCCACTTTGAAAAGCTGCGGAACCCGGTGCTGCGCAAAATACTGGCCTCCCGGGTTACGATAGCAGATGCCGCCCGTATCGGCAACTGCCGGGTGGAGGATTTTTATGAAAAGCTGCAGCCACTTGGCTTCAGCACAGCTGATGAAGAAACGAAAAGTGTAACTTCTATACCTATGGAAATGGACATACTTGAAAGACCGGCCTTTATGGCTAACCTGACCTCCTCCAATACGGTGGTGCTCGATGTGCGTGCTGCCATTGCCGCCAACAACGACCCTTTCCGGCAGATCATGGATGCTGTAAATAAGCTGGAGAAGGAGCAGGTGCTGTGCATTGTCAACACCTTCGAACCCATCCCGCTTATCGCAGTGCTGCGACCTAAGGGATTTGAATACTATACCGAGACGCCCGGCCCGAACCTGGTGAAAACCTACTTCAAAAAAGAACGCGGCGAAGAAAAGAAAGCCTACGCAAAGGACAGTGAACCTGACTTTGAAGATGTGCTGGCCAGGTATAGCGACAGGGCAAGGCAACTGGATGTCCGGCAAATGGAAATGCCGCGACCGATGGTCGCTATCTTGAGCGCCCTGGAGACGTTGCCCGAAGAGGAGGCATTGCATGTGCTCCACTGCAAAGTGCCGCAGTTTCTGCTGCCGCAACTGGCTGAAAGGGGATTTAAGGTAAGTATAAAGGAAGTAGGTCCGAACGAGGTGTATCTATTGATTTATAGGTAGGCCCAATTCTGGGTTAATGCTGTCAATTTAAATGATCTTCGTCATTTCGATTGGCTGGGGGAATAAGGAATTTTACAAATAGGAAGGGAGTTTAGGGAACGATTAACCCACCCCTGCCCCTCCCAAGAGGGGAATTCCCTTGTATAATAGTCCACCTCTGCGCTCTTCCGGATTAGCAATCCGGAAGTAATACTACCCGCGGATTTGTAATCCGCATAGCAAAGGCTGAAGCAACTGGCAAAAATGCGGATTACAAATCCGAAACAGCGAATTTTCCACGATCAACAACCAACAACCAGCAATTAACAATCAATACCTATGAGCGCTGCAACTATTTCCAATTCGCCTGCCAGATGGGTCGTGCTACCGCACTATGCGTTTGCGGCAGTGTCGTTTGTAGTGCTGTGCCTGTTGCTGGTTTTTTCTACCGATGCTTTTGGCGGGCATTACTTTCACCCCAAGCTGCTCACCCTCACCCACGTGGCGGCATTGGGCTGGGCAACCATGATCATTTTCGGTTCACTCTACCAGTTATTGCCGGTGGTGCTGGAAGTCAGGCTGTACAGTGAGAAGCTGGGTGCTGCGGCTTTCCTGCTGTTAGCGGTCGGAACGATACTGCTGGCCATTTCTTTCTGGAATTTCTGGATTGGCACTCTGCTGCACCTGGCTGCCTGCCTGCTATTCATTTCCTTTCTGCTCTTCAGTTACAACGTAGTGCAAACTGCCCGGCAGGCTCCTAAGTGGGGCATCGAAGCGGACTTTATCGTTACCTCTACGGTTTGGCTGCTGGCTACCGGCCTGATGGGATTGCTGATGGCGCTCAATTTCCAGTTTGCCTTCCTGCCGCAGGACCACGTGCATTACCTGCAGTTGCACGCGCACCTGGGTATGGTCGGCTGGTTTCTGTTGCTCATCATAGGCGTTGGCTCCAAGCTGATCCCGATGTTCCTGCTGGCGCATCCTGAAAACACCAAAAGTCTGAACGCAGCTTACTTCCTGATCAACGCCGGGCTGGTGTTGTTTGCTGCGGATCACCTGTTTCTACATTCCGGTTTTGCGGCCCTGTATGCCGCGCTGGTAGTGGGAGGTATAGCCAGTTTCCTCTACTTTCTGTACCAGGCCAGGTGCCTCGGCAAACGCCATGACCTGGACCTGGGGATGAAACAATCCTTTGTGGCCCTGGCCCTGCTGCTGTTACCAATCGTGCTGGTGTTCCTGGTGACGCTGCAGCTGGACATTCCGCAGCGGCTGTTGTCAGCGCTATACCTGGTGTATGGCCTGTCGGTATTCTTTGGGTTTGTGTCGGCGCTCATACTGGGTCAGACGTTCAAAACGCTCCCTTTTATTGTCTGGATGCACAGCTACGAAGACCATGTAGGCAGGTATAAGACGCCGCTGCCCAAGGACCTGTATAGCGTGGCGCTGCTGCGCTGGCAAAATATCACCTACCTGGTAGGGTTGTTGGCATTGCTGGCAGGTGTGCTGCTGGCGATGCCAATTGTTATACTGGCTGGTGCCATGCTGCTGACTCTGGCGGCCGGGCTTTACGCTGGCAACGTGTTCAAGGTGCTGCTACACAAGGTAAAAGACCTGAAGCCATTTGGGTATGAAAAAGTGACAGAAAAAGTGAATTAACTCAAGACTCAGAACTCGGGACTCAGAACTCAATAAAGCTCAGAACTTTATAAACTTATGAAAACGCAGGAAGAAGAAATCGTTAACGAAGCGTATGAAGCGCTCAAATACATCATTGATCCCGAGATCGGAATCAACATCGTGGATCTGGGGTTAGTGTATAAAGTCAGTCTGATGGAAGAAGAGGAGAAGCTGCAGGTAGACCTGACGCTGACTACACCGGGTTGCCCGATGAGCGGAACCATTACCACGGCTGCCCGGCAAATGCTGGACAAACGCTTTCCGAACCTCAATGTTGAGGTAGAACTGGTGTGGCTGCCGCCGTGGAGCCCCGACATGATAACCGAAGAAGGACTGCGATTAATGGGAAATACCTGATAAATTTGTACTCCGGAGCAAAAGGAGATTTAAAGACAAGGTTATGCTTTCGAAAACAACAGAATATGCCCTACGATCCATTGTATACATTGCGATGGCAGACGCAGAAGGCAAGCGTGTCGGTATAAAAGAGATCGCCAATGAACTGGAGCTGCCCGCTCACTTTATGGGCAAAATCCTGCAGGACATGGTACGGAAGGGAGTGATTGCTTCAGTGAAAGGACCTAACGGTGGATTTTTTCTGCACCGGCCCGCCAATGAGATCAACCTGTTGGAAGTGGTGCGGATCATTGATGGCCTGGAAGCTTTCAAAAAGTGCGGCATGGGTATGAAGCAGTGTTCTGACAAACACCCTTGCCCGCTCCACGACGAAATAAAGGCTTACCGCGACCGCCTGCTTCAGGTGTTCCGGGATAAGACCATCCAAAGCCTGGTAGACGACATCAAAACCGGTAAATACTTCATCAAAAACCAATCCGAAGAAGTGCTGAAAGACTAAGGTCGCAGCATACGCTGAACCTACTATACCTGCACAGCTCCCCTGTCCATCAGTGCCTGCCTGAACAGACCAGCGACTGTGAGCGGGTATTGCCTGCACGCAAGCAGGAAAGTGGAAGAAGCAATTTTACAATGAAAACTTCGCCTGCATTAACTGCCCAGGCGCCCCAGCCTCCTGCACCTTAAACTTCTAGGGAAGTAGCTGTACGGGCTGCCGATCCTGCCTTTTCGTTTATACAGTCGTATAAGCATCCTGATCTTCAAAAACACAATGTCTCTCCTTGGTGGCCTCTCCAAAAGCATTGGCCATTAATTTGGGAATTGTGTTGGAGTGATTATCTTTAAGAAAAACTCTTTAGCTTGGAAGAAAAGAATAAAATTCTCACAGAACAGAATATAGAAAGCGAATCCCGCTTAAAAGCTATTATAGAAACCGTTATCGATGGCATCATCACCATTGATAACCGGGGTAATATAGAAACCGTTAACCCGGCCGCTGCGCATATTTTCGGGTATAAGCCGGAGGAGATCATCGGGAAGAATGTGAGCATGCTCATGCCTGAGCCGGATCACAGCCTGCACGACTCTTACCTGGAGAACTATCACCGCACCGGAGTGGGTCAGATCATCGGAAAGGGGCGCGAAGTGCTGGGGAAGAAAAAGGACGGCACCGTTTTTCCTTTTCTGCTGAGCATAAGCGAGGTGAAGCTGCAGGACAAGCAGATCTTCACCGGTATTATACACGATATTTCCGATCTGAAAAAAACCGAGACTGCCTTACGCGAAAGCGAAAGCCGGATCAATTCCATCATTCAAACGGCTGTGGACGGCATCATCACCATCGACACGTCGGGTGTGATCGAGATGGTCAATCCGTCGGCCTGCCGGCTGTTCGGCTATTCGGAAGAAGAGCTGAAGGGGAGAAAGATCAACATGCTCATGCCCGAGCCGGATCGCAGCCTGCACGACAACTACATGCACCACTACCACGATACCGGCGAGAAGCGCATCATCGGCATCGGCAGGGAAGTGTCGGGATTGAAAAAGGACGGCACCATTTTCCCGCTCTACCTGAGCATCAGCGAGGTATACCTGTCTGACCGCAAGGTATACACCGGATTCATCCATGACATTACGCGGCAGAAAGTGAGCGAAGAGCGCCTGCGCAGGTATGCTGCCGACCTGGAGCGCAGTAACCGCGAATTGCAGGACTTTGCCTATGTGTCCTCGCACGACCTGCAGGAGCCGCTGCGCAAGATTCAGGCCTTTGGCGACCGCTTGAAAATGAAAGAGTACGAGCACCTGAGTGAGCAGGGCAAGGACTATGTAGACCGTATGCTGAATGCTGCCTCGCGCATGCAGAACCTGATCAACGATCTGCTCACTTTTTCGAGGGTAACGTCCCGGTCAAAGCCTTTTGTGAAGGTGAACCTGGACCAGATACTCAGCGAGGTCTTGTCGGACCTGGAAATTGCGATCGAAAAATCGGGTGCAAGTATAGAAACGTCCCCTTTGCCGGTGATACAGGCAGAGCCGACGCAGATGCGGCAGCTGTTCCAGAACCTGATCAGCAATGCCATTAAATTCCGGAAGGAAGGGGAGACGCCCGTTATCAAGGTATACAGCACCAATGTTCAGCTCAAAGCGCATATGGTCGGAACACCGGGCGATGAGCTGGTGCAGATCCATGTGGAGGACAACGGCATCGGCTTCGATGAGAAGTACCTGGACCGGATCTTTAACATTTTCCAGCGACTGGAGGGGCAGAAGTACGAGGGTTCAGGTATAGGACTGGCCATCTGCCGCAAAATTGCCATACGCCACGGGGGCGACATCTCCGCGCATAGTAAACCCGGTGAAGGAACGCATTTTGTCGTGACTTTAGCAACACAACATCTTCCGGAAGAAATATACTAGATATGAATTCTAAAAGACCTATCATCATCCTGATTGCCGACGATGATGCCGAAGACCGCATGCTGATAAAAGAGGCACTGGATGAAAGCAGACTTACCAACGCAGTGCAGTTCGTGGAAAATGGCGAAGAGCTGATGGACTACCTGCACAACCGGGGCAACTTTGCCGACAAAGAAAAATACCCGACACCGGGCCTGATCCTGCTCGACCTCAACATGCCGAAAAAGGATGGGCGCGAGGCATTGAAAGAGATAAAAGCCGATGACCACCTGCGGGTACTCCCGGTTGTCGTGCTGACCACCTCCAAAGCCGAAGAAGATATTCTGAGGACCTACAACCTGGGTGTCAGCTCGTTCATCACAAAGCCTGTCTCGTTCAGCTCCCTGGTCGACGTCATGAAAACCCTGAGCAAGTACTGGTTCGAGATAGTGGAGCTACCAAAACCGTGAATGAGAGTCGCGAGTTCTGAATTCTGAGTCTTGAGTTAAAAGTTGTGAACGATAACTATTTAATTGATAATTTACCTTCAGTTGAGTTGTCATTCCATAAATTTAATGCACCTGAAATCCAACTCGCGACTCAGAACTCGTGACTCAGAACTACACACTCAATAACTCTCTAACTTCTAAACTCCCAAACTCACCTATGCCAGATAAGATTCGGGTTTTGCTGATAGATGATGATGAGGACGACTTCATCATTACCCGTGATATCATTGACGATATTCCGGGGCGTAACTATGTGCTGGAGTGGGCGCCATCATTCAACCAGGCGGTGGAGGTTATCCGGGAGCGCCGCCACAATGTATACCTGGTGGATTTCAGGCTGGGGGCGCACGATGGGCTGGAACTGATTACCAAGGCCGAAAGCGAAGGAATTACGGCTCCCTTTATCCTGCTCACCGGCCAGAGTGACCGTGAGACAGACGAGCGGGCCATGCGGGCCGGTGCACAGGACTACCTGGTCAAGGGTACATTTGATCCTTACGACCTGGAGCGGTCCATCCGCTACAGCATCGAGCATGCCAAAAGCCTGGCCGAGATACAGAAGCTCAATACGGAACTGGAGCAGCGCGTGGAAGCACGCACGCAGGAACTGGCAGCGGCTAACCGGGAACTGGAGCAGACCAATAAAACACTCAAGAGAGCGCAGCTGGAAATAAAGAAAGCTTTGCAGAAGGAAAAGGAACTGCATGAGCTGAAGTCACGGTTCGTCACCATAGCCTCGCATGAGTTCCGGACACCACTTAGTACCGTTCTTTCGTCTGCTTCGCTGATCACCAAGTATAAATCGGCCGAAGAAGATGACAAGCGGTTAAAACACGTCAATCGCATCAAATCGGCGGTCAATAACCTGAACAATATCCTGAACGATTTTCTGTCCATCAGCCGCATGGAGGAGGGCAAGATCTACAATGTGCCGACGACCTTTGATATGTATACCTTTGCAGCGGACACAGTCGATGAAATGCAGGGCTTTCTGCAGGAGGGGCAGCGCATTGTATACCAGCACCTGGGCGATGAAACGAACGTGAACCTGGACAAGCAGTTGCTCAAGAACATTCTGATCAACCTGCTGTCCAACGGAAGTAAATATTCCGGCGAGGGCAAAACCATCTGGTTTACGACAGAAGTCACCATGTGCTCTGTCCGGATCGTGGTGAAAGATGAGGGCATCGGTATACCGGAGGCAGACCAGGTGCACCTGTTCACGCCTTTTTTCAGGGCACAGAACGTGACCAACATCCAGGGAACTGGTCTGGGACTAAATATTGTAAAAAAATACGTAGAAATCATGGATGGCACCCTGGCCTATCAAAGCGAGCTGGGAAAAGGGACCACGTTCACCATCACAATTCCGCAAACAGCCTGATTATGAAAAAAATATTACTGATAGAAGACAACCACGAGATCCGCGAAAATACAGCCGAGATACTTTCGCTGGCCAATTATGAAGTAGTGGAAGCCGAAAACGGGAAAGTGGGGGTGGACCTGGCCAAAAAAGAAATGCCCGACCTGATCATCTGTGATATCATGATGCCCCAACTGGATGGCTACGGTGTGCTGCACATGCTGAGCAAAAATTCGGTTACCTCCAGCATTCCTTTTATTTTTCTGACAGCCAAATCAGAAAAAGAGGATTTCCGGAAAGGGATGAACCTGGGAGCCGATGATTACCTGATCAAGCCTTTTGACGACGTGGAGCTGCTGGATGTGGTGGAAATGCGCCTGAAGAAGAATGAGATCCTGAAAAAGGAGTTTCAGAAAAACGTGCAGGGAATTGATAACTTCATACAGGAGGCGAAAGGGTACGAAGAACTCAACAAGCTTATCTCCAATAACCGCAAGGTCACCACGTTCAAAAAGAAGCAACACCTCTTCTCCGAGGGCAACCACCCCAACAACCTGTACTTCCTCAACAAGGGTAAAATAAAGACCTACAAGGCAAATGAGGACGGCCGGGAGTACATCACCAACCTGTACAAAGACGGTGACTTCATCGGCTACCTGGACCTGCTGGAAGAAAAAGCTTACCGGGAGTCTGCTATGACGCTGGAAGAATCGGAGGTATACATTATCCCGAAAGAAGACTTTTTTACGCTGCTTTACCAGAACCGCGATGTGGCGAGCAAATTCATCAAAATACTATCCGACAACCTGGCTGACCGGGAGGAGCGGCTATTGAAGCTGGCTTACAACTCGGTGCGCAAGCGCGTGGCAGAAGCGCTGTTACTCGTAGAGAAGCAGTACAAGCAGGACCCGAATTACAAGTCGGAAGTTTCCATTTCGCGCGAAGACCTGGCCAGTATTGTGGGGGCTTCCAAAGAGACCGTAATCCGTACGCTTGCTGATTTCAAAGAAGAAAACTTGGTCGATACAAAAGGCAGTAAGATTACTATTCTGAACTCTGCGAAGCTGGAGCGTATGCGGAATTAAGGGATATGTTTTGCTTGCTGCAGGTATATTGAGCTAAAGGCTATACCTGCTGTTATAGAGCCTTTGCTGGCGTAGCTGCCCTTATTCCTAAGTCTTAATACTTCTAGTGTTATAGTTGACTTTGGAGCGCTCTAAGCCGCGGGGCATCGTCCTTCGGCATCGCGCTGTGCTATACCTATACCTGTTATACCTAATCCTGCTTTGTAGCTGGAGCTTTATCCAGCTTGCTACCAGTCTTGTTTCATAGTTTCGCCTGTCCGGCGGGGACCTACTTTTTGTCTTGACACAAAAAGTAGGCAAAAAAGTCAAGACAACAC
>NZ_JSYF01000249.1:0-10482 GCF_054824225.1 Pontibacter sp. HJ8 | reverse complement strand
GGAAAGAGGATACATGCGGTGGATTCGTTCGGTCAAGTTACTTGCCCAGCAGTTGGGAGCGAAAGTCGTATTTATGGGCGGTACAAGAACCCTCAACAATTTGAAGGCAGCCGTGAAGGCCAGCAAACCCGCAATAGATGCCGAGTACCTGCCAAGACCCACGATGACCGCATTTGAAAAGAACGAGGCAGGTATAGCCATAGATGATATGGTCGTGGTGATTCTGGCACGCAGAGGAACGGTATCCTACAGCAGCCAGCTGGATTATGTGCCACGGCTATTGTCCCGCAACTACAAGGAAAATAGCTTTATCATTATGTATCCCGAGCAGCACCCTGTCGTGTACCAGGATAACCAGTATAAAACGACAGGCTATACCAATGAAACAACCGCAAAGGAAAACTTTTAACTATGACCTGAATTTCGAAGAAACTGATTTCAGGAAGCACCCGGAGCTGTACCGCGTAGGCAAAGGCGAGCAGGGCGTGTTGCTGGTAGAGCCGTATAAGTCAGAGATACTGCCGTACTGGCGCTTCAGGACGCCCGAGATCGCACAGGAGTCATCGGATCAGATCTACCGGCTCTTTCTGGCGTACCTGCAGCAGGAAGACTTTGTGGGCGCGGATATGGCACGCAAGTACCTGCAGATGGGCTACACCCGCTCCAGGCGCTACGCCAACCACCGCTCCGGCAAAAAGTATGACGGACCCGTACAGGATGACAAAAAAGGGCAGAGCGGAGCGCACGGAAGGGAGGAATTGCCCCGGGAACAGGATCCTGTAAAAGCCGAATCGGCCAGGATATTCTGGGAGAAGTGGCAGGCGGCAAAAGAAAACGAAGACTACAAACGCATGCGGGAGGAATTTAAAAGCAGATACGAAGCAAAAAAAGAAAGAGGAAGAGATACAACTTAACCTTTTGCTGCCGAAATTAGTAAATCACTTATCTTTGCAACAAGAAAACCAACTAATAGCATGATCAACAAAGAAGTCAGGTTAGGCAAAGGACTTGGGAAAATCAAGTTTGGCCTCACAATGGAAGAAGTAGAGGAACTGCTGGGCGAGCCTGAAGAAATAGAAGAGTCTGATGAAGAAGATGAATTCGAGCATCAGGCCTGGAATTATTGGGAAGAAGGCTACTCGCTTTATTTTGACAAAGAAGACGACTACAGACTAAGCTGTATTGAAACAGCGAATCGTGACGTACAGCTGTGGAACGAGCGGGTGTTCGAGATGAGCCAGCAACAACTCAAGCAGCTCTTCGCCGATCATGACATCACCGACATAGAAGAAGAAGAGATGGAAACAGGCGAAACACGCATTTCTTACGAAAAAGAGATGATCGACCTGTACTTTGACGAAGACCAACTGATCGCCATCAACTTCGGTGTCTTCATCAACGACGACCTTGAGGTTGTTTGGCCAGAGAAATAAAAAGCTTGATATATTAAAAGGCATCCCGGTCTGTATGAACAGGCCGGGATGTTTTGTTTTATACCTGTAGGGAAGGTATAGTATGTGCTCGTGAAGCCAGGGAGCGCACCGGGTGCTGTGGAAAACGGACCGGAAAAGCGCAGAGCAGTAGCGTAAGGGATAAGTTATGTGCCGAATATGAACAGCAGAAGCAACCGATGCTAGAGGCTGTTAAAGCAAAAGGCCTGGCAATTGCCAGGCCTTTTGCTTTCTTATCACGAAGGATGCTGTCTTACTTAAAAAAGAAGCTCTTCACCTCTTCTTGCATGACCGGGTTGATGGCAATGGCAAGTATAAGCGAGATGATCAGACCAATGGTAACAGAAAGGACATCTTTCCCTATCAGCCGGAATGTTTTGGCAAATTTTTCGGAGCTGTCGTGGGCACGCAGGCGCATACCTAACTCACGGCCGGCAAGCAGACCAACAAACACCCAGGTCGTACTCATAGGGATGTTGTTCACTTCTTTGAAGTAGTAAAGTATCAGCGCATACACCAGGTCAATGATAGTAGCGCTGCGGACATCCCGTACTTCCGATTTCTCATTGATTACGTTCTGGATCTTATCGCCCTTCTTATAGAAAAGGAAACCTAAACCCAGGAAGATAAAGCCGGTAAAGACAAGGAACTCATACACGTTCAGTTGGCGTGGCAGGTATACGGCAATGTTAGCCAGGTCCTGGGCCAACCAGATATACCACAGGAAACCACTGATCATCCATTGTGCAACTGTCCAGAAAGCGTGCGCTTCCCCTTTAATGAAGCGCTTGATTACTTTTGAAAGCACCACGTAAATAATAAACGCAGAGATAAATGCCAGTAGATAGCCTGAAAAGCTTTTACTGATCATACTGACAACCGTGCCGGAGGTAGCTGAAAAAACGCTGAGCAGCATGAACGTAGTAGAAACCGGAATACGGAACCGGGTGAGCAACAACAGGATGATGGGCGAGGCCAGCTGCAGGTATACGAAGCTGGTCGGCGTCTGCTCAAGTCCTGGCGTGGCCAGACGCTGGTAGCTGACGTCTCCGTCAAAGATCACCCAGCTGTAGGTAACTGTGGCTATGAAAATAAGCCCCATAAAGAGCCATTGCCAGTACCATTTCTTGTCTTCGTTGGAGCCAATGAACGTGCCGATGGTCTGAATACTGTCGTTGGCGATGGCAGAGTAGCCCGCAAAGGCAAAACCAACCCACATGGCTATACCCGGGTAAGGATAAATAGCCCCTGCAGCAATCAGAGAGAAGGCAATAAAGTAAAGAAATTTTTTCTCCTTTTGAAGCGTGACATCGAGGAGGCTGTACCTTTTGGTGAACTTGTGGGGTTGAGCAGGTAAAACGTGCTTCGGGCCTTTTCTGGTTTTAGGCATTTTTTTGAATGAATTTGAAAAAACGACGCAAGTTATTACAAAATAGACAGCAGGAAAATTCAATGTTAAGAAATTACGAACAAATGCAAATTATACCGGATGTATCGGGTAGCGTCTAAATAACCTATTCTCTGTGAGTTAGAAACACAGGCAAAACCAAAAATCTATAAAACCCGTTTGGCATAATCCCACGCTAATCTTCTATCTTTGCGACATGGCGACACAAGAGAAAACCCCTGTAGAAAACGCACAATTGAAAGATATCATCTCGCACGCGAAAGAGTACGGCTTTGTATTCCCTTCGAGCGAGATATACGATGGCCTGCAAGCCGTGTATGACTACGGCCAGATGGGCGTAGAGCTGAAGAACAACCTCAAGAACCTGTGGTGGAAGTCCATGACGCAGCTGCACCAGAACGTGGTAGGGCTGGATGCATCCATCTTTATGCACCCGCTTACCTGGAAAGCATCCGGGCACATCGACAGCTTCAACGACCCGATGATCGACAACAAGGATTCGAAGAAGCGCTACCGTGCCGATGTCCTGATCGAAGAGAAAGCCGCGCAATATGAAGCCGACGGGCATTACGACAAAGCCAAAGAGCTGCTGGTCGAGATGGGCCGCCTGCTGGGCGCCGAAGAACTGGATGCTGTACGTGAGCTCATCATCCGGGAAGATATCAAATGCCCGATCTCCGGTACCACCAACTGGACCGAAGTACGTCAGTTCAACCTGATGTTCTCCACGCAGGTGGGTTCGGTGGCCGAAGATTCCAGCACCATTTACCTGCGCCCTGAAACGGCCCAGGGTATATTCGTAAACTTCCTGAACGTGCAGAAGACCGGCCGCATGAAGGTGCCGTTTGGCATCGCGCAGATCGGTAAAGCTTTCCGCAACGAGATCGTGGCGCGCCAGTTCATCTTCCGTATGCGGGAGTTTGAGCAGATGGAAATGCAGTTCTTCGTACGCCCTGGCACCGAGATGGAATGGTACAAGCATTGGAAAGAAGCCCGCAAGGCATGGCACCAGGCCATTGGTATACCTGCCGAAAGCCTGCGCTACCACGACCACGAAAAGCTGGCCCACTATGCCAACGCAGCCGTAGACATCGAGTTCAAGTTCCCGTTCGGCTTCAAAGAAGTGGAAGGTATACATTCCCGCACCGACTTCGACCTGACACAGCACCAGGAACTGAGCCGCCGCAAAATGCAGTACTTTGACAACGACCTGAACGAGGACGGAAAGCCTTACGGCAACTACATACCTTATGTGGTGGAGACATCGGTAGGGGCGGACCGCCTGTTCCTGATGACGCTGTGCAGTGCCTATACAGAAGAGGAGATCACCGAAGGAGACGCCACCAAGAGCCGTACCTTCCTGAAGTTCCACCCGGCATTGGCTCCGGTGAAGGCCGCTATCCTGCCGCTCACCAAAAAAGACGGACTCCCGGAAAAAGCAACCGAGATATTCGATGCCCTGAAGTACGACTTCAACATGATCTACGAAGAGCGTGATTCGATCGGCAAGCGCTATACCCGCCAGGACCTGATCGGTACGCCATTCTGTATCGCCATTGACCACCAGACCCTGGAAGACGACACCGTAACCGTACGTGACCGCGACACCAGAGAGCAGGTGCGTATGCCGATCAGCGAGCTGAAAAGCTACATCGACAAAGCCGTAAACTTCAAAAGCATTTTTGAGAAACTGGGCTAAAAACACCCAGTAGCATGCCAGTAAAAAGCCGGAGGTATACACCCCCGGCTTTTTGCTTTTTAAGGTATAGCGCTATCCTTACACTGGTGTAAATCTCTGGGTCCGTGCTTTCTTGTGTAACCGCAAGCATCCGCTTTACGGACTCGTTGCAACCATCAACGCCTTGTGGCAAGTGTATTGCTTTAAAATTAATGAAGCCTGAAGCCCACTTTCAGACTTAACTCTCACTAGAAAGTACCTGCTCAAAGCCAATTCAGAATAGAGATCCCGCTCAGCCTATACCTTGCAGGATGCCGGAATTTGTTCCAAATTTACTTAAAGTGCATTACTTATGTTAAGTAAAATAAATTAATTTTTGTGGAATAATCTCTAAAAACGGATAATTTAAAATTGTAAGATATTAACAGAGAAGGTATTAGCAGGTATAGGTAAACAAGATATCAACAGCATAAGCTACAGGAAAGCGATACTATAAAAGATAGCCGCTACAGGTATTGCAGATACAACAAAGCCAACATCAGAGCATTGGTCACGCCAAAAAACCTGCCAGAAACAGGAGGCGCTATACCTGGAAGTAGCACCTATACGTCTTGTTCTTGTAAGCGGAACAGTCCGCTTCAGACGAGCTTCTGGCAGCAAGACGGAGCCAAGTTGATTGACCGGAACGACTCTTTCCCAGCTTTCTGCTTAGCGTTCGCAATCAAGGAAAGAGGGGCTAAAGACTATCAGCATACTTTGACGAAAAACAGCCCGCTTACGGAACAAATCATAAAAAAACAGAAGAGCTATACCTTTAGAAAAGCCCACGCAGGTATAGCTTCCCCATAAAAACAGGACCCACCCACCCCAGACCTTCCTGGTTTGAATTCATAAAAAATTAAAATTTCGTACCTTTGCCAGATGACCACGCATCGTGCGGAATAAGATGGCCAGCTTTAGTACCAAGAACAAACAAAAGCTCATGGTCTGGTGCTTGTAGGGACTGTTATCTAGGCCTATTGAGCCAAAGATGGCAATGTACTGGTACTGATACACAGAGTAGCAGGTATACAGGCTGCAGAGCGGTGAGGAACTGAAAAAGCAGGCAGATGAAGGTGGACGAAGGCTTGTTTGTGAAGGAAGGAGGCAATACCATGACCTTCACCCGCAACGAGGCAGGCGCTGAAACCAAAATCAGCTCTTGTTCATTCCTGGCACGCATACCTTATCAACAAGTTGCAGTCGAGCCTACTAGGGGCGTTTGTGTTGGTAACTATTGTGATTGCTTTGTTGTTTAGATCAGCAAGGACAGTGATGCACTCCCTGATAATCAGGCTGATACCGTTATGGATAGAAGGCGGGATAACGGGATTTTCAACATACCGCTGAAGCCGGGCGCACGACGCTCATGATCCGTATCGTGCCGGGAATGGACATCGACGACTCGATGCACTTTCTGGCCAGGTTCCAAGGCAATTTGCCGGGAAACGGCTGCAACGTGAGCCGCGCCATCCCGAAGAGACTGGGGGAGGCAGGCATTAATTAAGGCCTATACCCGGGGCTTTCTGTTCCCTGGTTTTAAAAGGTTCGCCTTCTCCGGAATTGGCGGCAGCAAAGCCCCGGGCGTGCTGATATCGGTGCGTTTATTGATTGCATTATTATCAAACCTGATTATATTGCCAACTTTGCTGAGGAGCTTTGAAAGCGGCAAGTACAAGCGCGTACTCTACGCCTGGAGCAAGGGTACAAAGGGCTTGACCTGAATCAGCTAATTTGGAATTTGAAGAAGATTTACCGGAAGTAGTAAAGCTTAAAATGGCAAAGTATAACGAATACAAGAATCTGAATTACGCCCAGGTAGGCGAAGACGTACTGGCATTCTGGAAAGAGCACAGGATATTTCAAAAATCAGTTGATACACGGGCAGGGCACAAGCCTTTCGTGTTTTATGAAGGACCTCCTTCAGCCAACGGGACGCCGGGCATCCACCACGTGATGGCCCGCGCCGTGAAAGATATTTTCTGCCGCTACAAGACCCTGAAGGGATTCCAGGTAAACCGCAAAGGCGGCTGGGACACGCACGGCCTGCCGGTAGAGCTGCAGGTAGAGAAAGAGCTGGGCATCACCAAAGAGGATATCGGCAAGAAGATAACCGTGGAGGAGTACAACCAGCGCTGCCGCGACACCGTGATGCGCTTTAAGGACCAGTGGGATGACCTGACCGAAAAGATGGGTTACTGGGTGGACCTGGACAACCCCTACATCACCTTTGAGAATGAGTACATCGAGTCCTGCTGGGCACTGCTGAAGCGCCTGTATGACAAAGGTCTTTTATACAAAGGCTATACCATCCAGCCTTACTCACCAGGCGCCGGCACCGGTCTGAGCTCGCACGAGCTTAACCAGCCGGGCTGCTACAAGATGGTGAAAGATACCACCATTGTGGCGCAGTTTGAGGTGAAGAAGATCACCCGCAACATGTTCCTGTTTGAGTACGAAGAGGAGAAGGTATACTTCCTAGCCTGGACGACCACGCCCTGGACGCTTCCTGCCAACACGGCGCTGGCGGTGGGCAAAGGTATCAAGTACGTGAAGGTGCGTACCTATAACCCCTATACCTTCGAGCCGATCTCTGTTATACTGGCCAAAGACCTGGTCAGCCGTTTCTTCAATCCGAAAGCTGCTGACCTGGCCCTGACCGACTATAACACCGGCGACAAGCTCATCCCGTTCAAGCTAGTAGAAGAGTTCACAGGCGCCGACCTGGCAGGGGTGGAGTTTCACCAGCTGATGCCGTACGTGCAGCCCGACAAGCCGGCATTCCGGGTAGTGGTGGGTGACTTCGTGACGACAGAAGACGGTACCGGCATCGTGCATATCTCCCCAACCTTTGGTGCGGACGACTTCCGGGTAGCTGCCCAGAACGACATCCCGGCGCTGCTGGTAATGGACGAGAACGGCAAGCCTGCGCCTATCGTGGACAAGCAAGGCCGTTTTGTAAAGGAGATCACCGACTTTGCCGGCATGTACGTGAAGAATTACGACGGCCAGGACGAGTCTGCTGCAGATTACAAGCCGACCGACGTACTGATCGCCATCAAACTCAAAGAAGAGGGCAAAGCCTTTAAAGTAGAGAAATACGAGCACACCTACCCGCATTGCTGGCGTACGGACAAGCCGGTGCTGTATTACCCGCTGGACAGCTGGTTCATCAAAACTACGGCTGTGAAGGACCGGATGATCGAGCTCAACAAGACCATCAACTGGAAACCGGAATCGACGGGTACAGGCCGCTTTGGTAACTGGCTCGAGAACCTGGTGGACTGGAACCTGTCGCGCTCCCGTTACTGGGGTACGCCCCTGCCGATCTGGCGAACGGAAGACGGAGAGGAAGAGGTATGCATCGGATCTATCCAGCAGCTGAGCGAGGAGATAGACAGAGCGGTGGGAAAAGGCTATATGGACGCCTCCGTGGAGATCAACGATCTGCACCGCCCGTATGTGGACAACATCGTGCTGGTGAGCCCGTCCGGAAAGCCAATGTACAGAGAGACAGACCTGATCGACGTTTGGTTTGACTCCGGTGCTATGCCTTATGCACAGTGGCATTACCCGATCGAGAACAAAGATATCTTCGAACAGAACTTCCCGGCTGACTACATCGCCGAAGGCGTGGACCAGACGCGTGGCTGGTTCTTTACGCTGCACGCCCTGGCCGTTATGCTGGAGGATAGCGTGGCCTATAAGAACGTAATCGCCAACGGCCTCGTGCTCGACAAGAACGGCAACAAGATGAGCAAGCGCCTCGGCAACGCCATCGACCCGTTTGAGATGATCGGCAAGTATGGCCCGGATGCCGTGCGCTGGTACATGATCGCCAACGCGCCACCGTGGGACAACCTGAAGTTCAACCCGGAGGGGGTAGTAGAGACGCAGCGCCGTTTCTTCGGAACGCTGCAGAACACCTATTCCTTCTTCGCCCTATACGCTAACCTCGACAACTTTACCTTTGCCGAGGAAGACGTACCGTTGAAACGCAGAACAGAAAGTGACCGCTGGATCATCTCCAAGCTGAACACACTGGTCGTGGATGTGGATGCATACCTGAACGACTATGATCCGACCCGTGCGGCCCGTGCCATCCAGGATTTTGTGGTGGACGACCTGAGCAACTGGTATGTGCGCCTGAACCGCAAACGTTTCTGGAAAGGCGAGTACAACGAAGACAAGATCGCTGCCTACCAGACGCTTTATACCTGCCTGGAGACAATCGCCAAACTGATTTCTCCGATCGCGCCGTTCTATGCCGAGCAGCTGTACCGCGACCTGAACCATGTAAGCGGCAAGCACAAGGAAGAATCGGTACACCTGGCCTATTACCCGGAGGTGGAGCACACGGCGATCGACAAAGACCTGGAAGAGCGCATGGCGCTGGCCCAGACCATTTCGTCGCTGGTGCACTCACTGCGCAAGAAGCACTTCATCAAGGTGCGCCAGCCGTTGCAGCGTATCCTGATACCAGTACTCAATGAGCATACCCGTCACCAGATCCAGGCAGTGGAAGACCTGATCATGAGCGAAGTGAACATCAAGCACGTGGAGTACATCGACGACACCTCAGGTATCCTGGTGAAGAAGATCAAGCCGAACTTCAAGAAGCTGGGCCAGGTGTTTGGTCCGAAGATGAAGCTGGTGGCTGCTGCCGTGCAGCAGATGAATCAGGACGACATCGCCCACCTGGAGCGTGAAGGCGGTATCGAGCTGCAGATCAACGACGAGGAAACCGCTGTGCTGACGCCGGACGACGTGGAGATCTCTTCGGAAGACATCCCGGGATGGCTCGTAGCCAGCGAAGGCAGGCTGACCGTAGCACTGGACGTGACGATCACCGAAGAGCTGAAGCAGGAAGGCATCGCCCGCGAGCTGGTGAACCGTATTCAGAACCTGCGCAAGGACAGCAACCTGGAGGTACAGGACAAGATTCACATCATCATGCAGGCCTCTATCCCGGAGGTAAATGCTGCGGTGGATGTTTTCCGTGACTACATCCAAACCGAAACACAGGCACTGAGCCTTGATCTGGTGAATGACCTGACAACCGGTACGATCCTGGAAGTGGATGATTATCAGGTGAACATCCACATCCGTACGGAAGCGGTAAGTATAGCCTAATTTAAAAATAAGCCCCGGTTGGAAACCAGCCGGGGCTATACTTTATACCTTTATCCTGCTGGGGTTACACAAGGCCCATGCAGTCTAATTGAGAGAACATGAAATATTGGAAATACTACATGGCGGCTTTGATCGTCATCCTGATCGACCAGGCTGTGAAGCTCATCGTGCATTACAACATGGATATGGGCATGCCGGGAGAGATCGTTTTGCTGGGTGACTGGCTCAAGCTGCACTATACCCTGAATCCGGGTATGGCCTTTGGTGTTGAGATCGGCTCCGAGTATGGCAAGCTCATCCTGACGCTGTTCCGCCTGGTAGCAATGTTTGGTATAAGCTACTACCTCTACTACCTGGCGAAGACAAAAGCGCCCAAAGGGTTGATCTGGTGTATTTCCCTGATCCTGGGCGGTGCGGTCGGCAACCTGATCGACAGTACCTTTTACGGAGTATGGTTCGACAATGCCCTCTATGGTTCTTCCACGCCCTGGTTCCACGGGCAGGTGATCGATATGTTTTATGTAGATATATGGGAAGGCATTGTACCGAATTGGATACCCCTGCTGGGAGGCAAGCCCCTCTCGCTGTGGCCTATCTTCAACGTTGCCGACTCAGCGATTTTCATCGGGGTATTGATCATCCTTTTCAACCAGAAGCGCTTCTTTGCGCATCACGATGAGCCAAAGCATAAACCCGAAGCCGCCACAGAACAACAGGGACTGTAATAGCATATCAAAAAAAGGGATGCGGCAGGAAATACTGGATCGTCTCAA
>NZ_JSYF01000028.1:0-13775 GCF_054824225.1 Pontibacter sp. HJ8 | reverse complement strand
TCGTGCAGGCCCGGGGAAAATTTGCCGGGGAAGGGGAGGAGCCGAAGCGTACAATGGGTTGGATGGTCCGCACTGGCCTGGGGACAGATGCGCCCCTAGTAGCTGTCACCGTACAGGGCAACGGCCGTGCTTCCCTGCAGTACCGCAAATCAAAAGGAGGAGAAGTAGCGCAAATAAAGTCTGCCGCCAAAGCCCCTGATGTGATGCAGCTGGAAAGAAAAGGAGATCGGTATATCCTGTCGGTCGCCC
Source organism: Pontibacter sp. HJ8 (assembly GCF_054824225.1). Lineage (NCBI taxonomy): Bacteria > Pseudomonadati > Bacteroidota > Cytophagia > Cytophagales > Hymenobacteraceae > Pontibacter > Pontibacter sp. HJ8. The sequence goes on along the minus strand of NZ_JSYF01000028.1, from coordinate 13,526 downwards.
GTTTCGGAGAACCATTTCAGACGCAAGAAATTTCAGGTATAGCCTTAGGGGATACGGTGTATATGGGGCTTTTTGTATCTGGCACTAATAACAAGGAGGCGGTGGCCAAAGCTGTATTTGACAATGTGCGCATCACCATTCCGGCAAGCGAGGACCTGGAGCCCTACCGCGAGTACATCGGCAGCAACATCGAAATACTGGATGTGACGACAGGAGATCGGAAGATCGTTTATGCAGAGCCCCGCTCGCTGCAGGCTCCGAACTGGACACCGGATAACAAGGCGCTCCTCTACAACGCCAGCGATGGCCTCATCTACCGCTTCGACCTGGAAAAGAAAACTATTTCGCAGCTCAATACCGGAAACGTGACCGCCAATAACAACGACCATGTGATCTCTTTTGATGGAAAAACGCTGGGACTGAGCAGTTCGAGCGGGGATCAGAAGTATGGTTCGCTTGTGTATACCGTGCCTATCCAGGGCGGCCAGCCCAAGCAGATCACACCCATCGGGCCGTCCTACCTGCACGGCTGGTCTCCGGACGGCAAGTACCTGGTGTATACCGGCGAGCGCAACAGGGAATACGATATTTATAGGATACCGGCAACCGGTGGGGAGGAAGTCCGGCTGACCACGGCACCCGGCCTGGATGACGGCTCGGAATACAGCCCGGATGGCCGCTACATTTACTTTAACTCTGTCCGGTCCGGCACGATGCAACTCTGGCGCATGAAGCCCGACGGAAGCGGGCAGGAGCAGCTGACCTTTGATGCATATAACAACTGGTTCCCGCATATCTCACCGGATGGAAAATGGATCTTGTTCCTCTCCTACATGCCCGATGTGAAGCCTTCGGATCATCCGTTTTACAAGCAGGTATACCTGCGCCTGATGCCGGTGGAAGGGGATCGGACGCCCCGGGTTGTTGCCTATCTCTACGGTGGTCAGGGCACCATCAATACGCCTTCCTGGTCGCCGGACAGTAAAAAAGTAGCTTTCGTCAGCAACAGCGATATGGGCAGTAAGAAATAAACCCCTTTGGCTATACCTGGGCGGGATTGCATCCGCCTTCCGGAAATTTACCTGCACCGGGTTGGCAGAAAGTTCCTGTTTCTACGTTAGTACAGTTGGCAGACGGCTTACCTAGTAAGCTGATTTGCTTCATCATTCTCCGGGCATGCATACTAAAAAATTCTACAACGGCTTATACGGATCCAATTCGATCGAATTCGCGAAAGGTCTGATCTATGTCTATCCGTTTGGAGAGATAGGCAAAAACAACGACGGGCAGGTAAAACCGCATGCGCACAACAACCTGCTGCAGCTCTTTTTCGTGGAAACCGGCACCACCGAATTTCACGAAAGTTCGCATAAAACCATCATCGAAAGTCCGGCCTTGATCGCTGTGCCCAAAAACATGGAGCACGGCTTTGTGCACCTCACCGAAGTGACCGGCTGGATCATCAACCTGGCCGATACCGTGCTGGAGCACATGTTGCAACGCGAAGGAGAGGTGGTGTTCGGGATGGACGAGGTACACATCATACCAATCACAAGCGAGGACACAGCCTCTGTGGCGGTGCATGCGACCATGCAGAAATGTGTTGAGGAATATAACAGCCAGTATCCCGGCCGCCTGCTGATGTTGCAGTACCTGGTCGGCCAGATGCTGGTGCAACTCTACCGTATTTCCCTGGGCGGGCAGCAGACCATCGTTTCGGCCGACAACATCAGCAAGGTATACTACCGGAGGTTTCAGCAGCTTATTAAAGAAGGGCATACCTATAAGAAGCATGTGGAGGAGTATGCCCGCGACCTGTTCATCTCCACCGGGCACCTGAGCAGGATATGCCGCGGGATCGCAGGCAAATCGCCGAAGGAAATTCTCATCGATTATTTTATCACCGAAGCCCAGCTGGCCTTATCGGATGTGGACCGCAACATTTCCGACATATCCTATACCTTAGGTTTTGACGACCCAGCTTACTTCGCCCGCCTGTTCCGGAAAAGAACCGGTTTAACTCCTATGGCTTTCCGCAAAAAGATCGGGGTCAGGTATAGCTGACGCCCATTAAATTTTTTAAGGATGTTCGATTTGTCTTGGTAATAAGCGAATAGTCCTACTTCTCGGGTAGCAGGAATGCTAAATTTGTAAGACTTAGTAAGTGGTCACTTCCCAGGGTGAGCATCCACTCACTATGTTTTATTTAGTATGTATGGATAGTGTCATGAGAGAAGTACAGATCGAAAGCATAGAAACCACAATAGTCGACCTGCCGACTATACGTCCGCACCACCTCTCCATGGCCGTGATGCGCAACCAGACCATGGTCATCGTCCGGCTGTTTTGCAGCGATGGGATCGAGGGCCTGGGTGAGGCAACTACCATTGGGGGGCTGAGTTACGGCGATGAGTCGCCGGAGGGGATGAAACTCACGATCGACACTTATGTGCTGCCCCTGTTGCAGGGCAAATCAGCCCTTAGCGTCAATGCCCTCATGTCGCTGCTGGACCACCACATCAAAGGCAACTACTTTGTTAAATCGGCCATCGAAACGGCCCTGCTGGACGCGCAGGGAAAACGACTGGGTGTAACCGTTTCTGACCTCCTCGGCGGCGCCGTCAGCCGCACTTTGCCGGTGCTTTGGACCCTGGCAAGCGGAGACACCAGCAAAGACATTCAGGAAGCACAGGAATTCATCGCCAACGGCCGGCATAACACGTTTAAACTTAAGATAGGCCGGAATGATCCGAAGGTGGACATTGCCCACGTCGTGGCCATCAAAAAAGGCGTCGGCCCCGATATAAAAGTAACGGTCGACATCAACCAGGCCTGGTCCGAAAGTGTAGCCAAACAAGGGATCACCCTGCTGCAGGATGCCGGTATAGACCTGATCGAGCAGCCCATTGTGAAAACAAATTTTGACGGGCTGGCGCGCCTCACACAATACTTCCGGGTACCGATTATGGCAGACGAAGCCGCCGGTACCGTATCGGACGCTTTTAAACTGGCTAAAATTGGCGGCGGCAGCGTCTTTGCTCTGAAGATCGCCAAGTCCGGTGGCCTGATCAACATTCAGAAGCAGGCCGCTATCGCCCAAGGCGCCGGCATCAGCCTTTACGGAGGTACCATGCTCGAAGGTACGATCGGCACCGTCGCATCGGCCCAGGTTTTCAGCACCATCCCCACCCTGGACTGGGGCACCGAATTGTTCGGCCCGCTGCTCCTCACCGATGATATTGTAAAAAACCGAATCAGCTACGGCAACGGTGTGCTGGAAATTCCCGAAGGTCCCGGCCTGGGAGTCGAACTGGATATGAATCAGGTAGAAAAATATAAAAGAAAATAAGCTATGTTATTTCACGTGCACATGACGGTAAACATCCCGCTCGATATGGATAAAACCTATGTCGATGATCTGAAAGCAAAAGAGAAAGCCTTGTCCCAGGAACTGCAGCGCCAAGGCAAGTGGACGCACATCTGGCGCGTAGTCGGCAAGTATGCCAATGTCAGCATTTTTAACGTAGACAGCGCCGGCGAACTGCATGAGCTGCTCATGTCCTTGCCCCTTTATCCCTTCATGGAGGTCGAAGTAACGGCCCTCTGCCAACATTCTTCTTCTGTCAAGAACGAAGAAGAAGCCCACTGATACACCACCCGCTATACCTTAAAACTAATTACCTAAAACTATAACAGAAACTATCATGGAAAGATATCAGATAGACGCAGTAGTTGAAAGAATCAAATCAACCGAAATCCCGGGCCAGGGATCAGACCGCATCAAGGAAATCGTAAACCGCCTGACGACCGACCTGTTTTACGCCATCGAGGACCTCGATATTCAGCCGGAAGAGATCTGGAAAGCGATCGACTGGCTTACCCTGACCGGGAAAGCGAATGAGTGGGGGCTGGTTGCCGCCGGCATCGGCCTGGAGCATTTCCTGGACCTGCGCATGGACGAGGCTGAAGCAAGAGCAGGCATCACCGGCGGTACACCGCGAACGATCGAAGGCCCGCTTTACGTAGCAGGTTCTCCTGAATCGGTAGGGTATGCCGAACTGGAAACCGAGCCGGAAGTAGGCGGAGAAAGACTCTACATGCAGGGCCAGGTGAAGGATGACGAAGGGAATCCGGTGCCAGGCGCGAAAGTGGAGGTATGGCATTGCAACCTGAGGGGCATGTACTCTATTTTTGATTCTTCACAACCTCCCTACAACCTGCGCCGGGCCATCATCACTGACGAAAACAGCCGGTACCAGTTCAAGAGCATTTTGCCGGTAGGCTATAGCTGTCCTCCGGGTGGTGCCACCGACCAGATGCTCAAAGCGATCGGCCGCCATGGCAGCCGCCCGGCACACATCCACTTCTTTGTCACGGCCAAAGATCACCGCAAACTGACAACCCAGATCAACATAGAAGGCGATCCGCTCATCTGGGACGACTTTGCTTTCGCAACCCGCGAAGATCTCATCCCCCACATTACGCGCTACTCAGAAGCTGAAGCGAAAGAAAAATTCAACATCCAGGAGCCTTTCGCTTCCATCGACTTTGACTTTGTGATCCATAAAGAAACAGCAGGTGTTTTCAAAGCAGAAATCGAACGCACAAGAGGCCCGCGAGTCTAGCTTTTGCCAGGCTCTAAGCTGAACCCATCCTGTCCTTTCATAGCGCGAGCACTCCGGCTCGTGCTATACCTTCCCAGGCCCAGTAGATAAGACCGGCCTTCCGGCTTGCCTTCACAGGCACGAGCAAAAAGCTTGTGCCCTGCGCAGCTGCGTGCCTGTTTTTGCCTGCAAATACCACATCTCACCTTTAACAACGACTGATTTTGAACCAAGAACCTTCGCCTTATGGAAATAACCAAAGAGTACCTCAATGAACTGCTAGTGGATGATCGGGAAAGCGGCCAGTTCAAGTACAAAAGAGAGATCTTCACCGAAGAGGCCCTTTATGAACTGGAGATGAAGTACATTTTCGAAAGCAACTGGGTATACCTGGCCCACGAAAGCCAGGTGTCCGACAAAAACGACTTCTTCAGCACCTACATCGGCCGGCAGCCCATCTTTATTTCCCGCAACAAGGAAGGGGAGCTGAATGCCTTTATCAATGCCTGCTCTCACCGGGGAGCCATGATCTGCCGCCACAAGAAAGGAAACAAGTCTACCTTTACCTGCCCCTTCCACGGCTGGACGTTCAACAACTCCGGCAAACTACTCAAAGTCAAAGACCCCCGGGAAGCCGGCTACCCGGAACAATTCAACTGCGAAGGCTCCCATGACCTGAAAAAAGTGGCCCGGTTCGGTTCCTACAAAGGCTTCCTGTTTGGCAGCCTGAACCCCGATGTACCTGCATTGGAAGAGCATTTGGGCGAAACGGCTAAGATACTGGATATGATCACGGACCAGGCGCCGGAAGGTATGGAAGTCTTGAAAGGCACGTCCAGCTATATCTATGAAGGCAACTGGAAACTACAGGCCGAAAACGGGGCGGATGGGTACCATGTCAGCTCGGTGCACTGGAACTACGTGGCGACGACCAACCGGCGAAAATCAGGCGAATCGAAAAACGAGACCAAGGCCATGGATGCCAGCAGCTGGTCCAAGCAGCAGGGCGGCTTCTACGCTTTTGACCGCGGCCACCTGTTGCTCTGGACCGCCTGGGCTGATCCGACCAATCGGCCGGCCTACAAATACCTGGACGAGTGGAAAGAGAAGTATGGCAAGGAACGGGCCGAATGGATGGTCGCCTACCTGCGCAACCTGTGCATCTACCCCAATGTCTACTTCATGGATCAGTTTGGCTCCCAGATCCGGGTATGGCGGCCTATCAGCGTCAACCGCACCGAAGTGACCATCTACTGCATTGCTCCCGTGGGAGAGGATGCGGCAGACCGTGCCCACCGCATCCGCCAGTACGAAGACTTTTTCAATGTGAGCGGGATGGCCACCCCCGATGACCTGGAGGAGTTCAGAGCCTGCCAGGCAGGTTACGCCGGAAAAGCCATGGCGTGGAACGACATCAGCCGGGGCGCGGCCCACTGGGTGAACGGACCGGATGAGAATGCGGGGAAAATAGACCTGCATCCGAAGATGAGCGGCCTCAAAACGGAAGACGAAGGCCTGTTCGTGCTGCAGCACCACTACTGGCTCGAGACGATGAAGGCTGCCCTCGACAAAGAACAGACAACCCATACCCTCTAACCTTGCCCTGCCATGACGGACTATCATAAAATACTAGCATTCCTGTACAGCGAAGCACGCTGTCTGGACGACAAGCAATGGGACGAATGGTTGAAGTTCTACGACGATGCCTGCGAGTTCTGGATGCCTGCCTGGGACGATGAAGACGAGCTGATCACCGATCCGCAACGCGAGATCTCCCTCATCTACTATGCCAACAAGGGAGGGCTGGAAGACCGGATTTTCCGGATCAAGACCGAACGCTCCAGTGCTTCCATGCCCGAGCCCCGTACGGCCCACCTGATCTCCAATCTCGAAGTGCTGGAGGAAACCGAAACGGAGGTAAAGGTTCGCTTTAACTGGAACACGCTCAGCTTCCGCTACAAGGTGACGGACTCCTATTTCGGTTGCTCCTTCTATACCTTAAAAAAGGCAGGGGACAGCTTCCTGATCTCCAACAAGAAGATCATTCTCAAAAACGATTATATCCGCCAGGTAATTGACATTTATCACATCTAAACCAGCGCTTACTATGCCTCATATAGCTTTAAACTTTGAAGATGGAATCACCCGGATTATCGAAGGCTTACCGGGAGAAACGATTGCTGAAGCGGCGTACCGCTTGGGTATAAACATCCCGTTGGATTGTGCCGATGGTGCCTGTGGGACCTGTAAGTGCCTCTGGAAATCCGGCAAATATGACCCGGGCGATTACATTGAGGAGGCCCTGACCGAGGATGAAGCGGCGGAAGGATACGGGCTGGCCTGCCAGATGCGGCCGGAAGCGGATGTAGTGGTGGATATCCTGGCGAGCTCGGCAGCCTGTAAAATAACCACGGCGACTTTTGACACGACGATCACCGGGCTGGAATTTGTGTCCCCCGAGATCGTGAAACTGCAGGTGAAAACAGGAGGCGAGCGCATCCATTTTTTGCCCGGACAATATGCCAACATCGAAATCCCCGGTTCAGGAACCACCCGTTCCTACTCTTTCAGTAACCTGTGCAACACCTCCGAGCTGGAGTTCCTGGTTCGCCTGGTGCCCGGTGGTTTGATGAGCGTTTATCTGCAGGACCAGGCGCAGGCTGGAGATGCATTAGCACTGACAGGCCCTATCGGCAGCTTTTACAACCGGGAGATCACCCGGCCCACCCTGTTTTTTGCAGGTGGTACCGGTATAGCGCCTTTCCTGGCGATGCTGGAGAAGCTGGCAAAAGAGGGCGTTTCACACCCGATCCAGCTCTTTTTCGGCGCCACAACAGAAGCCAATCTGGTCGAACTGGAACGTATCCGGGCTTTTTCGGAAGTACTGCCGCTGGAACTGCATTGTTGTGTTTCCGGGGAAAGCACCACTCAGTATCCTACCGGGTTTGTCACGCAGTGGATAGACAGGAAAGCATTAAAAGTGCCGCTCTACGACGTCTACATCTGCGGGCCGAATGCCATGGTGGATGCTGTGAAGCTGGCTTTGGCGGAAGAGGAAATACAGTACGAAAACTTTTATACCGAAAAATTCCTGCCTTCCGGTTTGTCTGAGGCCAAATAAGCTGCAGCGTTAACATTTTGAGGAGCTGCCAGAAGCGTTCCTGATACTTTTTATAAGCTAAGAGATGTTCTTTAAAAATAGATTTCAACAGAAAGTAGCCATCGTAACCGGAGCAGCGCAAGGGATAGGCAAGGGAGTAGCCGTCAGGATGGCACTGGAAGGTGCAGCCGTTGTCCTGGCGGATCGCTCGCCGTTAGTGCAGGAAGTGCTGCAGGAGATCAGAAATGCAGGCGGTACGGCCATTGCGGTAGAAGCGGACCTGGAAAACCTGCAGGGTTTTGAAGTCGTGACAAACGCGGGTCTGGAGGCATTCGGAAAAATAGACATACTCGTAAACAATGTAGGGGGCACCATCTGGGCTAAACCTTACGAACACTACCAGGAATCCGAAATTGAGAAAGAGATCAGAAGGTCCCTGTTTCCTACGCTTTGGGGCTGCCGCGCCGTGTTGCCGGGTATGATCGAAAACGGAGGCGGTGTGATCGTCAATGTCTCTTCCGTTGCCACCCGAAGCGTCAACCGCTTGCCCTATGCCGCTGCCAAGGGAGGGGTGAATGCGATCACGGCCTCACTTGCTTTTGAACAGGCTGCCCATAACATCCGGGTGGTAGGTATAGCCCCGGGCGGTACGGAAGCGCCGCAGCGCCTGATACCCCGGAATGAGAATCCGCTAAGCGAGCAGGAACAGGTATGGTACCAGCAGATCGTGGATCAGACTACCGAATCGAGCCTGATGAAGCGGTATGGTACGATCGAGGACCAGGTAACCGCCATTCTTTTTGTGGCTTCCGACGAAGCCAAATACCTGACCGGCATGACCATTCCGGTCGCCGGTGGAGACCTGGGTTAGGTAGTTTCAGGCTGGGTGCGGATTTAGTATCCTGTCCGGGCTGAAGCGCAGGGGATAGCAGGCCAAGGTTGGAGACGCCCGCGATTCAGAAATAGAGTTATAGGTTTTAAACTACAGATTATGCCAACTGTTAAATTATCGAATTTCGACTGTTACTACGAATACCAGGATTTTGGGAATGCAGACAGCATTGTCTTCTCAAACTCCCTGGGGACCGACTATACCATGTGGGAAAAAGTAGTGGATGTCCTGAGCCACCATTTCAATGTACTGCGGTACGATACCCGCGGCCACGGACAAAGCAGCATCCGCACCGATACGGTAAGCATTGCTTCCCTGGGGCAGGATGTGCTGGAACTGCTCGATCACCTGAAACTGGAAAAGGTGTATTTCTGCGGCTTGTCCATGGGCGGGCTGATCGGGCAGTGGCTGGGTATACATGCCCCGGAGCGCTTCCATAAGATCATCATCGCCAACACGGCCGCTAAAATAGGCACCACAGAAGGCTGGAACGCGCGCATCGAACAAGTAAAGGAACAGGGGCTTGAAAGTATTGTGCACGGGACAGCGCAACGCTGGTTTACAGCTGACTTTAGGGAAAAGCACCCCGAGGTAGTCCGTGCTATCCTGGACATATTCGTAAAGAATTCCGTGCAAGGCTATACAGCCAATTGTGCCGCTGTGCGGGAGGCTGACTTCAGGGAAGACCTCTTCGAACTGGAAGTTCCCACCCTCGTCATCAGTGGTATACAGGATGTGGTTACCACCCCGGAAGACGGGAAATTTCTGGCCAGAAAAATACCCAATTCCCGCCACGTGCAGCTAGACGCCGCGCATTTATCCAGCGTCGAGCAGCACGAGGAGTTTGCCAAACACATTCTGCATTTCAAGGAGCATTGATCCGAAATTCTGAAAAGAAACGCAGTACGCAGCAGGTTTAAGATGTAATACGTTATATACTGTAACCGGCTGATAATGAAAGATTATAGCATAATAAAGGCAGGATGGGTTCATCTGACGCAACCTGTACACACGCACAACAAAATTTATAAAAGCTAAACATGAAATCGGTACCCCAACTAACCCTCGAAGAAGCAGTCGCTTTGGTAAAGGATGGCGATATATTATTACAAGGCGGATTTGGCATGACAGGCAACCCTGTCCACCTGATGCACGCTCTGGCAGAAACCGGAACGAAGAACTTAACTTTTATAGGGAATAACGTCGGGGAGGCCGGCATAGGAGGCGGTCGCTTGCTACGGAACGGGCAGATCAAAAAAATGATCGGCTCCTTTTTTACCAGCAACCCGGAAGCCGTGAAAGCTGCCCAGGACGGGGAGGTAGAGTACGAGTTGTTACCGCAAGGCACATTGGCAGAAGCCATCCGGGCGGGCGGTGCAGGTATAGGCGGTTTTTATACCCCGACATCCGCCGGTACAGAACTGGCAAAAGGTCGGGATACCAAGGTTATCCAGGGCAAAGAGCAGGTATACATCGAGGGGATCCGGGGAAATGTGGCCTTTGTACGTGCCTGGAAAGCGGACACGGCCGGTAACCTGACCTACCGGATGACAGAGCAGAATTTCAACAGGGCCATGGCTACTGCTGCCGATCTGGTAATAGCGGAGGTGGAGGAAATCGTTCCGGTAGGGGAGATCGCCCCGGAACATGTGCATACGCCGGGCTCTTATGTCCATTACCTGGTGCAGGCTTCCCTTAATCTCGAAGACCTGGGCTCCTCTGCTTCGGTAGACTCTTCCCGGAAAGTGGATGAGAAACGCATGAACATGGCCAGGCGCGCGCTTAAGGAACTGAAGAAAGGCGATGTCGTGAACCTGGGCATCGGCATTCCAACCTTGGTGGCGGACCTGATCACACCCGCAGATGGCATCGTGATGCATACCGAAAATGGCATGCTGGGCGTAGGCCCTTCGCCCCGGGATGGCGGTGGCGCTATGGACTACCCGGTGAATGCCGGCAAAATACCGGTAACGGCACTTCCGGGTGCCAGCTATTTCGATAGCGCCGATTCCTTTGCCATGATCCGCGGCAAGCACGTGGACATCGCCGTGATGGGGGGACTGGAAGTGGACGAAAAAGCCAACCTGGCGAACTGGGCCGTGCCGGGCCAACCTTTGCTGGGCGTAGGCGGTGCCATGGACCTGGCGTCCGGTGCCAAAACACTCATCATCACCATGCAGCATACCAACAAGGACGGGTCGCCTAAGATCGTTCCGGCCTGTAAGCTGCCCCTGACGGCACTACAGGCGGTGGACATGATCATCACCGAACTGGCCGTGTTCAGCTTCATTGAAGGACAGCTGACACTAACAGAACTGATGCCCGGAGCAACACTGGAAGAGGTACGAGCTAAAACAACAGCTAATTATGTAGAACTCCTGGCTTAAAGAAGAAGTATACCCGGAGCCTGGCCAGCTCAAAGGTGAAGGCACATAAACAATGGCAAACAAACTCTTAAGGTATAGCCTAGGTTCTGATGTAATTATTTATGGAGTCAGGTGCACGATCGGGTTTTTGGTGGGCTATCAACTGTACCTGGCTTTTCCGGAATACGAACTGTACTGGACGATCATCTCGATCTTGCTGGTCATATCCCCGGAGGAAAAAGATTCCCGGAAACTTTCGGTGGAACGCTTTAAATCCAACCTCATCGGTTCCAGCGTCGGCCTGGTTTGTTTCCTGTTGCCTGTGCCGGAAGTTGTCATGATGATGACCGGAATTGTCCTCTCGATTGCCATCTGCCACCTGTTCAACCTGATGAATGTGGCCAGAACGGCGGTGGTGGCCCTCATCATTGTGCTGATACACGAGCAATCCACGATGACCTATTGGGCCGCCCTGGAGCGCTTTCTGTCCGTTACGCTGGGGTGCCTGATCGGCCTCTATGTTACGGTCCTGACATCAAACATCATCCAGTATCTGAGAAAGAAATCGAAGCTGGAGAACGAGTAACCTTTAATTCAAAAAGTCATGAACAAAGAAGCATATATTGTAGATGGGATCCGTACCCCGGTGGGTAATCTGGGCGGGATACTGTCCGCTGTCCGGGCCGATGATCTGGCCGCGATGGTGATCAAAGAATTGGTAGATCGAAACCCCAAGATTCCAAAAGAAAGCATCGATGATGTCATCCTGGGCTGCCACAACCAGGCCGGGGAGGATAACCGGAATGTGGCCCGCATGGCCGCCTTGCTGGCCGGGCTTCCGGTTACGGTACCGGGCGAAACCGTCAACCGCCTGTGCTCCTCCGGTATGTCGGCTATTATGCATGCGGCAAGAGCCATTAAATCCGGTGAAGGCGATGTATTTGTCGCAGGCGGTGTGGAGCACATGACGCGCGGTCCGCTGGTGGTCTCCAAACCTTCCAAGGCTTTTGGCAATGACTCCAGGATGGAAGACTCCACCTTCGGCTGGCGCTTTATCAATCCCAAGATGGAGGAAGCGTACGGTGTTGACCCGATGGGAGTCACAGCCGAGAATTTAGCTGAGATGTACGACATCTCCCGCGAAGACCAGGACAAATTTGCCTACCATACCCAGATGAAAGCGGCGGCAGCGCAGGAGAACGGCAATCTGGCGGAAGAAATCATGCCGGTGAGCATCCCACAGCGTAAAGGCGACCCGGTCGTAGTGTCCAAAGATGAGTTTGTACGCCCGAATACCACCCTGGAAACCCTTGCAAAACTTCGTCCGGCATTCAAAAAAGATGGTACGGTCACAGCCGGTAATGCATCCGGACTCAACGACGGGGCAGCTGCCACCTACATTGTATCCGGTGAGGCCCTGAAGAAATACAACCTGACGCCACTGGCCAGAATTGTCAGTTCAGCGGTGGTAGGGGTAGAGCCGCGCATCATGGGCATAGGCCCTGTTCCGGCTACCGAAAAAGCCTTGAAACGCGCCGGTCTTTCCCTGTCTGATATGGACATCATTGAACTGAACGAGGCATTTGCAGCGCAAAGCCTGGCCTGCACCAGAGCCATGGGCCTGGCCGATGACGATTCGCGCGTGAACGTAAATGGCGGCGCCATTGCCTTGGGTCATCCGCTGGGGATGTCCGGTACACGCATCGTTTACAGCGCGGCCTTGTCTCTGAAACGGCAGCAGAAACGCTATGCCCTGGCTACCATGTGCGTGGGGGTCGGGCAAGGGTATGCTGTGGTCATCGAACGGGTCTGACGCCAGCCGTTTTAACGCTTTGAACAGGAATAAAGATGAGTAAGAAACAAGACATACTTGATGCTGCTTTAAAGCTATTTACAGAAAACGGAGCACGGGCTACCTCCACCAAATCAATTGCTTCTGAAGCCGAAACTTCAGAAGCATTGATTTTTAAACATTTCGGTTCCAAGGACAATCTGTTAGAGGAAATCATCAAGAAAGGCTACCAGGCCGCTGCCAAAACAACGAGTCCTTACCTCATCGGGCAGACCCCGAAGGAGTATATCGCCAAAATGATCGAGCTGCCCATTATTCTGACCAAGTCCAACCCGGACTTCTGGCGGATGCAGTATAAGATCATCGCCTTAAACCTGATCTCCTCCCGGTACCACGATATCTTCATGCGTCCCTGCTTTGAGAAACTGACCATCAGCTTTGAAAAACTGGGGTATAAGCAGCCTGCCCTGGAAGCAGAACTGCTGCTGATTCACATCGACGGGGTTTGGAAATACCTGGCTGCCCATGCGCTCGATTCAGAACGGGAAAATGCCCTGATCTCCACCATGAAGGAGAAGTATAACCTGTAACCGGTTCTTCTGTCTACCAATAAATCGGAATCGGAATCGGTGTACAGGGAAGTCGGCATACCTGAGCACCTGAGCCGAAGACAGAACCGCTAGCGCTATACCTGACAAGGCCCGCTCTGAGATGATCTGTGCGGGCCTTGTCAGGTATAGCTTGTCGGGAATAAGAAGTTTACGTTACTGTG
>NZ_JSYF01000248.1:0-9401 GCF_054824225.1 Pontibacter sp. HJ8 | reverse complement strand
TGCCCCTCCTTGTCTAAGGAGGGGAGCCTGCTATTACTACTGGCTCCAGTTCTAGTTTCATAGCCTCTGTTAAGACACCCCTCTAGCTCCCCTCAAGGGGAGGATTCCTGTACGGGTAGGTATAGCGGACAGGTATAGCAGACATCCTTGCAACAGCTGCTATAGAACAGAGGCTTTAGCCAGGTGCACTTTGTTGACGCTCCACTGCTCGAGCGTTCAGCGAGTTTGGAGCGTCTTGGCTTTTTTGCCTACTTTTTTTGCCAAGAAAAAAAGTAGGTCCCCGCCGGACAGGCGAAGCTATACAACAACGACAGGTTGAAGCCTGATTATGCTAAAGCTATACCTCAGGTATACTTTGAATAAAACTACTTCCCTTCAAACTGATTGATCAACCCCGTCAGGCGCTGCAAATCCTCCTCGGTATGCTGACTGCTCAGAATCACACGGGTGATAGGATCATCAGCAGGCGTCGGATACCGGAAGCTGGAGATGATCACCTGGTGCTCCTGCAGATAAGCAGCCAAACGATGCTGATGTACTCCGAATACCGGATACTGGTCAAAAAAACTGAATTGCTCCGGTTGCTGCAGGTGCTCCAGGAAATACCCGATATTGGAAAACAACTTCCTGCGGGCTTCCCGGAATACACTTTCACAGCGAAGAAACGCATACAGATAAGCAGGTATAGCCGGCGAAGCGCCTCCAAAATAATGACTATGCCGCACCTGAACCACCAGCTTTCTGTCGCCCAGTATTACCCCTGCCGGTATACCCAGCGCTTTGCCCATTGAACTGGCTACTACCAGCCGCACGTTCGCCTGTAACCGGCCCTTCAGTTGACTAAAAATACCCGCGCCGTCCTGACCCGTCACGCCAAAACCATGCGAATCATCTACCAGCAACGTAATTTGCTTGTCGCCGGGCAGGGCCGTCAGCCAGCTAAAACCATGGTTGCGGGCCTTGAGTGGATCGAGCGAATTGCAGACCAGAACGATGTTTTCCTCCGGCAGGGCTTTTACTTGCTGCAACATGGCTCCCACCCAGGCATCGTAATCACCGCTCACTTCGTCGGCTGTACTGCGCCAGAGGGCCGGGTGCGTGTTGGGCGCATAGATAAAATGTCCGATGCTCTGGAGTGTCTGCACCAGCGCCTGCCCGGCCAGGTAACCGGACGACATCGTGAGCGCTGCTTCGGCACCGGTATAGGTAGCCAGGTAACTTTCCGCCTCTTCAAACACCTGCAGTTGCAGGTTAGAATTGCGGGAACTGGAATAGTTGGTGCCGTAGCGGGCCATACCTTCCAGCAGGAAGTGCCTGAAATCTTCGTTGACAGGTATACCCAGGTACGAAGTGCCACTGCAGAACAGGTACTCCTCTCCGTTTACTACCAGGGTGCGGCCCGGCAGCTGGTCTGTGTATACCTGGTCCGTCATCAGGCAATCAGGGTGACCCCGGTACCGTTTACTTCACTATAGTTTACTTTGCCAAAGTTGATGGTTACACCGGAAGCGATGTCCTTGCTGAGCAGCAGGGCTCCGTCCATGTCCACATAATCGAGGAGCGGCAGCAGCTGGGCGATTGCCGATATACCGACACTGGATTCGGTCATACAACCTACCATCACTTTCAAGCCCAGGCTTTTGGCTTCCGCAATCATACGGCGGGCCGGCGTGAGGCCGCCGCATTTGGTAAGCTTGATGTTCACACCATGAAAGTAGCCGTGACACTTGGCCACATCGGCTTCTGTAATGCAACTTTCATCCGCGATCAGCGGAAGCTCGGAGCGCTGGTATACCTCTTTCATACCTTCCATGTCGTCGGCCCGCATGGGCTGCTCGATAAACTCTACCCCCAGCGGCTTCAGCTGACGGGAGTTCTCGATGGTTTCCTCCACCCCCCAGGCGCAGTTTGCATCTACACGGAACACCGCGTCGGTATGCTTACGCAGCTCTTTGATGATTGCCACATCCTCCTTCGTTCCCAGCTTGATCTTATAGAGTGGCCACGGCATTTCCTTCAGCTTTTTGACCATATTTTCTACCGTATCGATCCCGATGGTATAGTCGGTCAACGGCATGTTGTTGGCTTCCAGACCCCATAGCTTATACAGCGGCTGTCCGTTCATTTTGCCATACAGGTCGTTTGCTGCCAGGTCCAATGCACAAAGCGCAAACGGATTATCGGCCAGCAGCGGCTGCATTTCTGCCCAGTATGCTTCCGGAGTTGTCAGCTCCGTGGACTCTATCTTCTCCCGGATCTTCTCCAGGGCATTGGTCATGTTCTCAATGGTGAAGCCGTAGTAGGGATTGCTCGTAGCTTCGCCATAGCCTTTGTGATCACCCTGCTGCAGCTCCACGATCAGGGTTTCCTGTACGTCGCGCGAGTCGTAGGAAATGGTGAAGGTATGCCGGAGCGGCAGATCAAAAGAACGCATCGTGAGTTTCAACATGGGGTCTGTTCGTTAGTTTCGTAAGGTATAGGGTATGTTGTTTTGTTCAGCTTAGTACTTCTCGTGCACCTCGGTCATAATGCGCTCCATGGCGCTCCTGATTTCTGACGAAGACGATTTGAAGTTGTTGTTCATAAAGCTATAGAGCAGCACTTTTCCGCTTTTGGTAATCAGGTAGCCACTCTGGTTGTGCACATGCGACAAGGTGCCCGACTTCCCGAAAACAAACGGCACATCAGCTTTGTAAATGTTCCGGAAAGTGCCCGGTCTGCCGCCTACCGCCAGCATGGGGAACAACTTCTCCTGCGGGCGTTCCTGCTGCAATTTCTGAAGCAGGGCGATGATGGAGCGCGGTGTGAACATGTTCATGCTCGACAGGCCGGAGCCATCAATCCACACCGGCGTATCCGGCAGGTCGGCCAGGTAGTTCTTCACCGCATATTTGATCGCACGCTCTACGGACAATGTATCGGAGAGAGTACCGGAACTCAGCATCATCAACTGCTCGGCCATCAGGTTGTCGCTCACCTGCAGCATGCGCTTAAAAACGCTGTCGGCTGGCAGGCCATGCAAGGTCTGGGCACCGGCAGGTATAGCACGCTTCACCAGTTTCACGGGGCGCTTCAGCGTATCAGCCAGCAGTTGCACCGTCAGTTCGGGAGACGTAATAAAAGGGACTTCCTGGGAGAAGGCGACCTGCGCCCGCTTTGGATTGTAGGCGATGTCGTTGGTGCGCCAGGCTCTGCGGAACGTGTTGCTATGCGCGGTACGGGACGAATCTGTCCAGACGCGTTTTTTGAGTAAAACAGGTGTGATGGTATAGGCAGTGGCCGTGCTGTCCTTTTTGAATTTGACGATGTTGCCGTGTACCGGGAAGGCGCTTCGCTCCGGCTGATAATAGTAGTTGTAGTCGTCCCAGCCCCAGTTCATGGCGTATGGTGTGCTGGTGATGGGCGCCTCGATGTAGTAGAGTTTCTCTTTGCGGTTTTTGAGGAAATCGTACGCGATGGTATTCTGCAAATCCATGTGCGTGAAGGTCGGATCGCCGGTTCCCCAGAAAAGCAGCGAGTCGCCTTTGGCCACGTACTTCAGGGCAGGGATGGAATCGCCCAGCATTTTGGAGGCTGCATAGAACGTGAATAGCTTGGTGTTGGATGCAGGCACATAATACTTGTCTGCATTTTGCTCCACCACCATCTTGCCCAGCGCCGGATCATACAGCGCAAAACCCACGAAGCTTTGCTGCAACACCGCCACTTCCGACACCTGCCGCTGTATCTCTGCAGGACCGTACGGTTCCGGAGCAGGTGTTTTGGGTTTCGAGGTACTACAGCCCAGGAGCAACAGGAAGCCCAGACAGGAGAGGTAACGCCAGGTATAGCGGAAGGTCAGTTTTGGGAGGATGGTCATTTGTATGGGCTCCGTTTTGGTGGTTAATGCACTGTGATATTACAAATATTTTTTATACAAATTATACAGGATCAACTTCTCATCTTCCGTCAGCGGGGCCTCGACATCTGTCTGGATAAAATGGATCTTAAAGGCTCTGGTAGCGGCCTCCGGGTTGCGTATGTCGTAGCCGATGATGCGCAGGGCATCCAGCGGGTTGAAATTTTCGGGTAGCACATGTTTGGGAACCGTCTCCATCACAAGTAATGGGGCTTTGGTACTGTCGCCGGCCACAGGCACTTCGCGCAACACCAGTTCACTGGCCAGCACATCCTCGTCATACCACATCCCAAACCCATTGTCAGCCAACGTCTTCCACGGAAAAAGCGGACTTGGATCCACTTTGCGCACCGGCGCAATGTCGGCATGTCCTATGAAATTGGCGTCCGGTATACCGTGTTCCTTTTTGAGCTTGGCCAGCACTCCCAGCAGGCTGTTGATCATCTCGTCCGGAAAAGGTTCTGAGCCGTTGTTGTCCAGCTCGATGCCGATGGAAGAGGAGTTCAGATCTGTCGTGCTTCCCCATTTGCCGTTGCCTCCGTGCCAGGCGCGCATGTGGTCGTGGAGCATCTGGTATACCTTGCCGTCGCGCCCGATTACGTAATGGGAACTTACCTGTGTCGAGGGCATGGTGAAGGTCTTCAGGGTATGATCGGTGGAGTTCTGAGCCGTGTGGTGGATGACCACAAAGTTGGGTTTGCGCAGGTTGAAGTTCGTGGTGCCTACCCAATGGTCGCCCTGCGGATAAGGCTTTTCTTCGGAGGAAGGAAGCGGAGTGGTCCGCAGGAACTTGGCATAGGCTTTCGTTTGCTTTTTATACGAGCGGTTAGTGGCTGCATACGGGTTCACGGTGCAGGAAGCAAACGAGGCGCAGAACAGCAAAAGACAAAAGACTCGACGAGATAAAGACATCATAAATTTTTACTTAACAAAGTAAATATATAAATTCAAATTGGCTATTCTTGGTGCAGGCTTTCTGTCCGCTGAACATTTTGCAGCGAATGGCTTCTCCATTAAAAACCATTACCCTTTTGTTTCGCCAGTTTAGCGTGAGCGCAACTGGCGGTATAGATCCGCTACAAGCAGCGGGGCTTCTTACATGACTAAAAGCTGCGGAATGCAAGCGAGGACAACCAATAATTGGTATACCTGATTTAGCGCTGTATCTTTGGCTACTGATTGCTTACTTACTTTTGCGTCTACAATATTGCTTTTATTTGCAGGAATTTAAAAAAATACCGCAAATAAAAACGCATTCCTTCTATTTCTGTTAAATTGCAGTGTATCTGCTACAATAAAATCTTTATCACATTGAAACCACACCCTTATTTTTCCCTTGCAGTTGTTCTGCTGCTCCTCTTTGGCACCCAACACGTGCAAGGCCAGACTAAAAAAGCAAATTCCGGCAAATCAGTTGCCGCCAAAGCTACGGCAGCAGCCTTTTCCCCTGGTCGGGATGCAGATTTCCTGCAACTCACCAACCAGCGTTGGGTTGACTCTGTGTTCAACACCCTAACACCGGAAGAACGGATCGCCCAGCTGATCATGATCCCGGTTTACTCTAACAAGGACCAGGCGCACATCGACTCGATCAGCAACCTGGTGAAAACCTATAAAGTAGGCGGCCTGATCTTTTTCCAGGGAGGCCCGGTGCGCCAGGCGAAGATGACCAACCGGTATCAGAGAGAAAGCAAAGTACCCCTGATGGTTTCCATCGACGGAGAGTGGGGACTGGCCATGCGCCTCGACAGCACGATCCGCTTCCCGTTCCAGATGGCACTGGGAGGTATAGAAAACGAACGGCTGATATATGAGATGGGTGCCGAGATTGCCCGCCAGTGCAGGCGCCTGGGCGTGCATGTGAACTTTGCGCCCACGGTAGACATCAACAACAACGCCAACAACCCGGTGATCGGCTTCCGCTCCTTCGGGGAAGATAAATACAATGTGGCCCGCAAATCGATGGCCTATATGCAGGGCATGCAGGACAACCATGTACTGGCCAGCGCCAAGCACTTTCCGGGCCACGGCGACACCAACGTGGACTCCCACTACGGACTGCCCCTGATCAACTTTTCGCGCATCCGCCTGGACTCCACGGAGCTATACCCGTTCCGCCAGCTCATGGAAAAAGGATTGGGCAGCGTGATGGTGGCGCACATGAACATCCCGGTGCTCGACAACACGCCGAACCTGGCCTCCACTCTCTCCAAACCCATCGTATCGGGCCTGCTCAAAAAAGAGCTCAACTACAAAGGCCTGGTATTTACGGATGCGCTCAACATGCAGGGCGTAGCCAAGTTTTACCCGCCCGGCATTGTGGATGTGAAAGCCCTGCTGGCTGGCAACGACGTGCTCCTCAACACCATGGACGTGAAGATGACGATCCAGGAAGTGAAGAAAGCGATTGCCAACAAGGAGATCACGCAAGCTGAAATAGACCAGCGTGTACGCAAGGTGCTGGCTGCCAAGCAGTGGGTAGGCCTCGACAAGTTTGAGCCGATTGAGACAAAGAACCTGATCAAAGACCTCAACAACCCGCACGCCCAATACCTGAACCGCCAGCTGACCGAAGCTTCGCTCACCCTGCTGCGTAACAAGGACAACATCCTGCCTATCCAGGAACTGGATACCCTCAAAGTAGCCGCCCTGGCCATTGGCACGAAGAAAGAAACAGCTTTCCAGCGTGACCTGGCCCGTTATACCCAGGTAGACACATTCTTCCTGTCACCGACCAACTCGATTGAAGACCTGTTGCGCATGAAGGAAAAACTGAAGGATTATAACCTGGTCATTGCAGGGGTGCACGCGCTACAGCTTAAGGCGGGTAGCAGCAATTTCGGCATCACTGCCGAGATCAACCTGTTCCTGAAAGAGCTCATCCGCACCAAGAAAACCATCGTGAGTGTATTTGGCAACGTGTATAGCCTTGCTGAAATAGAGAGCCTCTCCAGAGCCGACGCTGTGATTGCCGCCTACCAGGAAAATGACGTAACCCAAGACCTGACCTCGCAGCTGATCTTCGGAGGTATAGGCGCTACAGGCAAACTACCGGTAACGGTGAGCAATGCCTTCAAAATTGATGATGGCCTGCTGACAAGAGGCGGTTTCCGAATGGCGTATACCATGCCGGAGGCGGTGGGCCTGAAGTCACAGGACCTGGCAGGTATAGACTCGCTCGTATACCTGGCGATCAGGGAAAAAGCGGCGCCCGGTGCGCAGGTGCTTGTCGCCAAAGAAGGCAAGATCATCTACCAGAAATCCTTCGGCTACCATACCTATGACAACCAGCAGCCGGTGCTCAACACCGACCTTTATGACCTGGCTTCGGTGACCAAGATCAGTACGTCCCTGGCGGCCTTTATGCGTCTGAAAGGGGAAGGCCGTTTTGATGAGAACAAAACACTGGGCACCTACCTGCCGATGGCAGAGGATACGGACAAGGAGAACCTCAACTACCGCGACATCCTGACGCACCAGGCCCGCCTGAAATCCTGGATCGCGTTCTGGCAAGAGACCGTAAAGAAAAACGGCAAGTTCAAGTGGAGAACCTTTAAAGCCGACTCCTCTGCCCGCTTCCCGATCAAAGTAGCCAACAACCTCTACATCCACCGCAAGTATGCAGACAAGATTTATGACGAGATCCTGGAATCGCCGCTAAACGAAAAGCCCGGATACGTCTACAGCGACCTGTCGTTCATACTGGCTCCTAAAGTAGTGGAGAACATCACCGGCGTAGGCTTCGAGACCTACCTGAAAAACTTCATCTACAAGCCGCTCGGGGCTACCACCCTGACCTTCAACCCATACAAGTACTACCCGGCTTCGCGTATTGTACCTACTGAGTTTGAGCCGCACTTCCGCAAGCAGTTGCTGCACGGCACGGTACACGACGAGGGCGCTGCCATGCTGGGCGGCGTGAGCGGACACGCAGGCCTGTTTGGCAACGCCAACGACGTAGCCAAACTCATGCAGCTATACCTCAACGACGGCCTGTACGCCAACAAGCGCTACATTGCAGATGGTGTGGTAAGCAGTTTCAGCAAGTGCCAGTTCTGCGACAAGGGCAATTACCGCGCACTTGGCTTTGATCGCCCCGCCAAACCAGGCACCGACAACGGCAATGCAGCCAAAAGCGCTCCGGCAGAAAGCTTCGGGCACTCCGGCTTCACAGGCACCTATACCTGGATCGACCCGACCAACCAGCTGGTGTATGTGTTCCTATCCAACCGCGTGAACCCAACCCGTGAGAACAGCAAACTGAGCCAGCTCAACATCCGTACCGGCGTGCTCCAGGTGGTATACGATGCCATGCAAAAGGCAAAACAACCCGGAGAAGCTTCTACCTTAGGAAAATAAAATCTACAGGCGTTCCGGACCAACCGGAGCGCCTGTTCTTTTCATACTCATCCCTGAACCCCATGAGAAACCACACCACCGCCCGCGAACTCACAGACGCCGGCCTGTTACAGAGCCAAAGCCCGGCGAGGTATCTTGCCCTGGATGTATTGCGCGGCATGACGATCGCTTTGATGATTGTCGTCAACAACCCCGGAAGCTGGGGGAGCATCTACGCTCCTTTCAAACATGCTGCCTGGCACGGATTCACTATTACGGACCTGGTTTTTCCGTCTTTCCTGTTTGTGGTCGGCAATGCCATGAGCTTCAGCATGCGCAAGTTCGAGACGCAGCCCAACAGCGTCTTCCTCCGGAAAATATTTAAAAGGACAGCCCTCATCTTTCTGATCGGACTTTTCCTCAACCTCTTTCCTTTCATCATGCGCTCTCCGGAAGGCGAAATCGTACTGAAGGATTTTACCAATGTGCGGATCATGGGCGTGTTGCAGCGGATTGCGCTTTGCTACTGTATCGCCTCGCTTGCTATCCATTACCTCAAGTACAAAGGCGCCATGATCTTTGGTGTAGTTACGCTGCTCGGTTATTGGGCTGTGCTCTACTTCTTCGGTGATCCGGCTGATCCGTACAGCCTTGAAGGCAACGCTGCACTGAAGTTTGACAGCTTGTTCCTGCGCGAAGAAAACACCTACAAAGGATTCGGTATACCTTTTGATCCGGAGGGACTTCTGAGTACGCTGCCTGCCGTTGTCAATGTGATCGCGGGTTATTTTGCCGGTATGTTCATCCGGGAAAAAGGCAGTAGCCTCAGCACCGTCTTCAAACTGAGTCTGGCAGGTGCTGCCCTGGTAGCGGTAGCCTTGGTATGGGACCTCTCCTTCCCGATCAACAAGCCCCTCTGGACAAGCTCGTACGTGCTGCACTCCGTAGGGCTCAGCCTGATCATACTGGGCGCGCTGATGTTTATACTGGAGATAGCCGGCTATGTGAAGTGGTCTTACTTTTTTGAAGCTTTCGGCAAGAACCCGCTGTTCATTTTTGCCTTTGCTACACTGGTTATCAAACTGCTCAACTTTATCCGGGTAGATGACATGAGCCTGCAACAGTGGCTTTACACCCACCTCTTTTTGAGTTGGTCAGAAGGCAA